>CAIZMD010000249.1 GCA_903933995.1 uncultured Bacteroidota bacterium | reverse complement strand
TTTGGATTTTTTGGCATGGTGTTTGGGTAACTGTGGCTGTTCTCATAACAGAAATTTTAGGGTTTTCGGTATATTACCCCTGTAAGAGAGCAGAAAAATGAAACAATGAAGTTCTATTTAATAACCATATTGATTGTTTGTTCAGGTATTAAAACTGCTGCTCAAACTGATACAATCAAGTTTAGTCATCCTATTGATACCTTAATCAGTTCAATGGATACCCTACATCTTGGTCCTATAAAATTGTCAGATAGTATCAATAATCCGTCAATAATTCCTGAGACAACCAAGAAAATCAAAGGAATTGCCAGTTTTTACAGTAAAAATTTAGACGGAACTAAAACAGCTACTGGTGAAATTTTTAAGAATAGCAAATTCACTGGTGCAAGCAACCATCTTAAATTAAATACATGGGTCCGGGTCACAAATTTGAGCAATGGAAATACGGTTATAGTCAGAATCAATGACCGAATGCATCCTAGAATGGCCAAAAAAGGCCGAGTAATAGATTTGAGTAGGGCTGCGGCCGCAGAGTTGGACTTTATGAAAAAAGGCCTGACCAAAGTGCAATTAGAAGTTGTTCCTGCCAAAACTGTTGATTAATGGTGCAGAATTAACAGTTTTATAATATTTTATAGATTCAATCCAAGCCTGTATTTTTGCTGGATAATTAAAACTGTTTATGAAGAAATTTTTATTAGTAACTGTTGTGTTGTGCATCTCTGTAATGAGCTTTGCACAGACAAACAAATACAAGAAATTGCCAACCTTAGGAGTTAACTTCTTTTTGCAAGATTTTAAAACACCTGCAACTATTGCCAGTGGCTCTCTTTCTGCAGCACTGAACAATAAGAATTGGGCCAAATTAAAAGATATGCAAGCTGGCCTAAGTTTGCAATACATGCAAGGTTTGACAGATCATATTGATTTCTCAACTACCCTTGGTGGTACTTTTGTCAACTATCCATTTAGAAGTGGTTCTGGTATTTCTGGAACTGGCTCAAGCAAATTTCTATTAGAAGCTGATGCAGGTGTAAATATTAAGTTATTAACTGACAAATATTTCATGGTTCCTTACCTGAATGTTGGATTAGGCGCTTCAATGTATGGTGGTACCTATTTTGCTGCTTATGTTCCAATAGGCGGTGGTCTTCAATTTAAATTGGGAGAAGGTTCTTTCTTAAATACCCAGTTTAATTATCGTTCTGAAGTATCTGCATTGTCTACTAGACATATTAACTACAGTATTGGTTTTTCTGCGCCTTTAAAAGATCGCAAACCTGAACCTGTTGTAGTAGCTCCTCCACCACCTCCTCCAGCTCCAGTTGATACTGATGGTGATGGTATTTTTGACAATGTAGATAAGTGCCCAACTGTTCCAGGTGTTGCTAAATACCAAGGTTGCCCAGTACCTGATACTGATGGTGATGGTATCAATGATGACAATGATAAATGTCCAACTGTAAAAGGTCTTGCTAAATACGATGGTTGTCCTATTCCTGATACTGACAAAGATGGTATCAATGATGAAGAAGACAAGTGCCCAACTGTTCCTGGTTTAGCTCGTTACCAAGGTTGCCCTATTCCTGATACTGACGGAGACGGCATTAATGATGAAGAAGACAAATGTCCTAACGTAAAAGGTATTCGTGAAAACAACGGTTGCCCTGCATTAAACTTTGATGCTAAGGATATTAAGTTTGCTATTAATAGTGCCAACTTGACTACTCCTTCTAAAAAGGAACTTGACAAAGGTGTTGTGATTTTGAAAGAAAATCCTTCTTTGAAATTGTCTATCGAAGGACACGCTTCAAGCACAGGAACTGATAAGATCAATGATCCATTGTCTGTAAAACGTGCTACATCTGTTAAGAACTACATCGTTTCAAAAGGTGTTGAAAAAGATCGTTTGACAGTAGTTGGATATGGTAGCAAAAAACCAGTTGCGGATAATAAAACCTTAGAAGGCAGAAAAGCCAATAGAAGGGTTGAATTTAAAGTACAACAATAATCTTTGAATGATACTTGAAAAAAGACTCCGATTCATCGGGGTCTTTTTTTTGCCATTATTTATAAACTGAGGCAAATGATATTTGAAATTGTAGCAGAATCTTTTAAGCTTATTCTGGCTTTTAAGTAATCAGAAAGCTCTTGTAAAGATTATTTTATTATAAATCTATAGTTAGAGAATATTCACTTCTCTTTCAAGTACAATCCCAAATTTGTCTTTGATAGAAGCAATAATATCATTGGAGAGATTCCAAATTTCAGTACCTGTGGCTTTTCCATAATTCACCAGAACCAATGCCTGTAAAGCATGGCATCCTGCATCAGCCTTTCTATATCCCTTCCAACCACATTGGTCTATTAACCATCCGGCCGCAATTTTTACAAATTCAGCTTTGTCAGAATGATACCCAGGGATGGATGGATATTGGTTTTTAAGTTGTTCAAATTTTGATAATGGGATAAGGGGGTTTTTAAAAAAACTTCCAGCATTCCCAATGATTTTAGGGTCAGGAAGTTTGGATGTTCTAATGCTAATTACAGCATTAGAAATGTCTTTAATGCTTGGAGAGCTAATATGTTTATTAGCCAATTCCTGTTCTATAATGCCATAACTCGTTGTAAGATTTGGTTGTTTAGACAATTGGAATCTTACTCTTAAAATGGCCAATTGATTTTTATAGGCTGTTTTAAAAATGCTGTCCCTATAACCAAAACCACAGTCTTTGGCTTCAAATTGAATCACAGTTTTATCTTGAAAATGGTATGCGTCTAATGAGTGAAAACAATCTTTGATTTCAACACCATAAGCTCCAATATTCTGAATAGGAGAAGCCCCAACAGTACCAGGAATAAGACTAAGATTTTCTAATCCAGCATAGTTATTGTCTATGCAATGCATGACAAACCCATGCCAGTTTTCTCCAGCTCCTGCTTCAAGAATATAATGATCCTTGGTTTCTGATACCAATCGAATGCCTAGGATCTCATTTTTTAATACGGCTCCATCAAAGTTTCTGGTAAATAAAATATTACTGCCACCACCTAAAATCAAAGGGTTTTCTAAAGTATTATTTGGGATGCATTTTTTTAGCTCTTGCAGTTCTTCCCATGTTGAAAAACTTGCAAAATATCGGGCAGTAATATCTATCCCAAAACTATTCAATTTTTTTAATGAGTAATTTTCCTTTAGTTGCATACCATCCATTATTTTATATAGGGTCTACGTCTGGAATCATTGATACAGAACGATACCTTTTATGGTTTAGCAAGATGATTGATTGTTGTTCCAAGATTACTTTACATTTTTTAACTATTGCAGGGTCCTTTGGCATTTTTATCAAAATTTCCCAGATATATTGATTTCTAATTCTGTCTACAACTGGCTGGGCCGGTCCATTAATTGCATCGCCAAATTGTTTTTTTAAGGTTGATGCTACAATATTTGCTGCTTCCTCTGCAATTTGTTTGTCCTTGTGTTTGAATTTAACTTGAATCAATCTGGTAAATGGAGGATATTGAAAGATCTCTCGATTCTTGATTTCAAAATCATAGAGTTGTTTAAAATCATGTTGGGAAACAAATTGTAAAACTGGATGATGTGGATTGCTGACTTGAATAATCACCTGACCCAAACTATTTTTTCTGCCAGCCCTTCCACTTACTTGTTCCATTAATTGAAAAGCGCGTTCATTTACCCTAAAGTCAGTAAAATTTAAAATACCATCAGCATCAATAATACCTACTAGGTTTACGTGCTCAAAATCCAATCCTTTTACTACCATTTGAGTACCAACCAATATGTCTAGTCTTTGTTGTTCAAAGAGTTTTACCATGGCATCATGATCATTCTTTCCTTTTACGGTATCATAATCCATCCGTGCAATTCGGGCATCTGGAAATAAGGAAATTACTTGTTCTTCAATTTTTTCTGTACCAAAATTCTTTTGTATAAAATGATGACTACCACAAGCAGCGCAGGTTTGAACTACGGGGTAGCTGCTACCACAATAATGACAAGTGAGTTTGTGTTTGGCCTTATGATAGGTGAGGGTAACATCGCATTGTGTACAGTGGGGAATCCAACCACAAGTTTCACAAAGCAAATAGGGAGAATACCCCCTTCTGTTTTGAAAAAGTATGATTTGCTTTTTCTCATCAAGTGTTTTTTGAATGGCATTTAATAAGCCTGTCGTAAAAACAGTTTTACCATCTTCATTATGGTGTAGTTTTCTAATGTCAACCATTTCCATGGAGGGCAATGAAGCCGCTCCAAACCGTTCAGAAAGATTGACCAATCCATATTTTCCTTGAACGGCATTATAATAAGATTCCAAACTTGGTGTAGCACTGCCTAATAACACTTTGGCATTAAATAAAGAGGCATAATAAACAGCAGCATCTCTTGCGTGATATCTAGGTGCGGGTTCTTGCTGTTTATAGGAAGGGTCATGCTCTTCATCCGCAATAATTAGTCCAAGGTCTTTGAAGGGTAGGAATAAAGCTGAGCGGGCTCCTAAAACTGCTTTGAGTGTGCCATTTTTTACTTTATTCCAGATTTCAACTCTTTCATTTGCGTTGAATTTGGAATGATAAATACCAATACTTCCCCCAAAATGTGCTTGGAGCCTACGAATAATCTGAGACGTTAAAGCTATCTCAGGTAATAAGTACAACACTTGCTGGCCCTTTTGCATGTATTGTTCAATAAGATGAATATAAATCTGTGTTTTGCCTGAAGCTGTAATGCCATGTAACAAGCAAACTGGTTTTTCTTGAAAGGATTTTTCAATTTCAGTCAATGCTTTTGTTTGAGCATTTGAAAGGGTGAAATTTAACTGATGTTCTACATCTAATTGTGGAATTCTATCTATTGCTCTTTTATTAATTTGTAAAATTCCTTTTTCTACCAATCCTTTTAATTGCGCTGCTGAAGCGTTTGACTTTTTTAATAAAGCTGGTTGGGTAACTTCGCCTTCTGTTTTCATCAAATGCAAATAGGAGAGAAGTAGCTCCATTTGTTTGGGTGCTTTACCCCAATTGTTTAATAGTTCTGAGAGCTTTTCTTCAGATACATAACTGGGATGAAGGGTTACAAAACTCTGTTTTTTTGTTTGGTATTTTTCTTTGAGTTCCTCCCAAATATGACAGATCTGTTTTTCAATTAATCGTTTAATAACTGGATAAACTTTTGAACCATCCAATATTTGTTGTACCTCTTGAAGCCTCAGTTCTTTTTTCATTTCTAGTGCTTCTGTCACTAGAAATTCTTCATCAGATAATTGTGAAACATCATAATCTTCTTGTTCATTCCATATAAGAATTGATTCACTTGACAATTTTAAGTTTGCAGGAATGGCGGCTTGCATTACTTCACCCTCACTACACATATAATAGGATGCAATCCATTGCCATAAACGCAACTGTTGTTCATATACCAAGGGAGCATCATCTAATACGTTCAAAATAGGTTTGGGTTTGAACGCGGTAGGACCAACATCAGAAAGTGATTTGATAATACCTGCATATTTTTTTTGCTTTCCTAAAACAACTTCTACACGCATACCCGGTTTAACCCTTTCGTTCATTTCAAAGGGAATAGACCAAGTATAGTTTTTGGGTAAAGCAAGAGGGATTACCACTTCTGCATAAATGGTGGGGCCCGTTTGGGACTCAGGAAATAGTGAAAAGTCTAGTTGGTCTGACATGTAATGAAAGGACTAAGATAAGTTGCTTCAGGTGAAATTAGGGATAGTTCCGGTATCGTCTTAGTCCTTGTTCCATCAAGTCAAAAACTTTTTGTTTTAAATGGCCTATATCCTTCATCTCTAATCCGGTTACGGGTACCTCATCTAAATAAACAACCCTGTTTTTGCCTGGGGTTAATGCAAATACAGATCTATAATGTAGCCTTTCTAAGGTATCAACCAATAAAACGGGTTTGATAGGGGTACCAGTTTCAATGGCTATTCTGAAAGCACCATCAAAAAAAGATTTTAAAGGGTCACTTGATTCATTAAATGTACCTTCTGGAAAAATAAAGATGGATATGCCATTTTTAATAGCCACTTTTAATGCCCTAACACTCTTGGCCCTTGTCTCAGCATTTCTACGGTCTACCAGAATTACTGCAGCTTTATAGATCCAACCAAAAATGGGAATTTTTACCATTTCATATTTTCCAAGAATGCGCAAAGGTTGACCAGGTTTGGCAATCATTAAAATCTGAGGAATATCCAAATAAGAAATATGGTTGGCTACAAAAATGTATTGTTTCTGGATCTTCTTAGATGCTTCCCAAACAGGCTGATACCGGATGCCAATTAAAAAATACCAAATGACTCCCCAGGTTCTGCAAATTTGATAGATCACATTCCCGCCTTTTACTTTGCCAAAAGAAAGGGAAAGCATGACTAATGGAAAGGCAAGGAACATTAATACCAAGAACCAAGCAAAAGCCCAACAACAATAGATGAAACGCAAAAATCCTAACATCAGCTTCATGGTCTAACTTAAGTAGAATTTTGGATATTATGTATAAAAAAAGCGCCCTTTTGGGCGCTTTTTGGTTTTTCTCATGTTAGTCTTAGTATTTTTTCAAAGAAGCATCTTAGAATTTATAAACAGCTGCAATTAAGAAACCGCTAGTGCTTTTGGTTGCTTGGCCACCGCTTTTAAAGAAGATTTCGTTGCTTCCATTATCCATTCTGATTTCAGGAATAAAGGTTAATGGTCCCACTTTCAAATTTGCAGAAAGGGTTGTAGCAAAAACACTTGATCCAAACGCACCTGCAGATGCAGATTTTTTGTCATCAAAATATTCACCACGTAAAGTGAGGCCTAATTTACTAGTTGGATCAAAATTTAAGTATACAGCATTACTAGACCAGCTGCTTGTAGTTCCGGCTGTTTTAACATTAGCAATAGTACCATCGTAGTTGATAGCAAATTTGCTGCTGATTGTACCTAATAATACCAAATCAAATTGACCAAATCCGCTATTGCCGCCTGTTTTACCACCTTGGTAGTTCAAGTAAGCTTTGAGTTTATCATTCTTGGTAGCAGTGCTAAATTGTGCAATAAAAACTTTATTAGGTGAAGTAGTAGTGGTAAAGTCAGTTGGGCTAGCGATACCTACCATCAAGGCAGATTTGCCCCCTAATGAGATGTCAGCCTTTACACCAGTATGAAAGAATGGACCATAAGAGAATCCATAAGACATACTATAGTTTCTGTTGCCTGTTGCGTCTACCAATTCATAACCAACGTGGGTAGCCCATTTACCGGCAGTTAATTTGAATTTATCAGAAACAGCCCAACTTAAATAGGCTTGTTTAATAGAAAATACGGTATTGGCATCATTGTAAGAAAACTCCTGTGCCCTTCTACCAAATCCAAGATCTACTGTAGCAGCAACTTTGCCAATACTATGATCAACTTTTAATGAAGCCATACCCAATTCAAAACTGTTTTGTGAGTTGGTGAAGCTGGTATAGTTATTCAACTTGCCAGATGGATCGGCAAAATTGTACCTATAATACGCATCTAAAGAACCAGTGATTACTGGACTTGATTTGGTGCTGTCTGATTGAGCATTTGCGTTAAAAAAGCCTGAAAAACAAAGGGAAACTGCAAGAATTTTCTTTAACATTGCTATTGGTTTTATGATTAAGAATAGGTACAGCCTTTAAACTTGGTCAGAAGTTTATTAAATGGCTGTACCTTATTTTTTTAAGATTGCAATCGGTGAGAGAACGGTGAATAAACTTGGTCAGAAGTTTATTCACCGTTTTTTTATGTAGCTAGTTGTCTAGAATGAACAACTATAGAAAATAGAACTGATTACGATAGCATTATGCCAATTCAGGCCTTCTACCGTACTTCTCATTGTGTTGTGTAGCATCCAAACCAAGAGCTTCGTCTTCAGTTGATACACGCATTGGTAATACTAAGTTGATGAACTTAAAGATCAAGAATGATACGATAAAGCTGTAAGAAACAACAATCAATAAGGCTTTCACTTGAATAAAGAAGAAAGAGGCATTACCATACAATAAACCATCAGCGCCAACGCTATTAACGGTTTTTGTTGCAAAAATACCAGTCATTAACATACCAACCATACCACCAACACCATGGCAAGGGAATACGTCAAGTGTATCATCCAATGAAGATTTGCTTTTGTAGTGAACTGCCAAATTAGAAATAATTGCTGCGGTAAATCCGATAAAGATACTTTGAGGAATAGCTACAAAACCAGCAGCTGGTGTAATAGCAACCAATCCTACAACTGCACCAATACAGAATCCAAGTACAGAAGGTTTTTTACCACGGAGTACATCAAAAAACATCCAAGACAAACCAGCTGCAGCTGCAGCAGTATTGGTTGTAGCAAATGCAGATACTGCAAGGCCACCAGCTCCTACGGCAGATCCAGCGTTAAAACCGAACCAACCAAACCAGAGTAAACCTGTTCCTATCAAAACATAAGGAATATTTGCTGGAGGAACTTCTTGTTGCTCAATATGAGATTGACGGCGCTTTAATACCAATGCACCAGCTAATGCAGCACAGCCAGCAGAAATATGTACTACGGTTCCACCTGCAAAATCCAATGCACCCATTTTGAACAAGAATCCTTCTGGATGCCAAGTCCAATGCGCAATTGGAGCATAAACCAATAAGCTAAATAAAATGATGAATAAAGTGTAAGATGCAAAGCGAATACGCTCAGCTACAGCTCCAACCACCAATCCTGGGGTAATAATCGCAAACATTAATTGAAATAATGCAAAAAGCGATAATGGAATGGTTGGTGCAAGACTCCAAGGCGCTCCTGAAACAACTCCTTTAAACATAAAGTGTGTTGTTGGATTACCAATAAAACCTCCAACGGTATCACCAAAGCAAAGGCTATATCCTACTACTACCCAAACTACAGAAACCACGCCAGTGGCAACCATACTTTTCATCATAGTAGAAAGAATGTTTTTGCGGTGAACCATACCTCCGTAAAAGAAGGCAAGAGCAGGGGTCATTAAGAACACTAACGCTGTGGATACTAGCATCCAAGTAATGTCGGCCGCACTGTATTTGCCGGCATCGTCAAAAGCTGGTAGTGAAGGAACAAAAATTGCAGCAATTGCAACAACTAGTAGCAATAAAAACGGGATGGTGTTTTGTAATGACAGTTTTTTCATTGAGGTTTGTTTTGGTATTGAAATAATTGTTAATACAATTTTTACAATGCTAAAATAGGAAAATAATTGACAAAATTGAACATATAATAAATATATAATTAAATTTAATGTGAATAAATGGCCTGAAAAAATGTATAAACCATTGTTACAAAGTCATTTTTATTAGAAAATATCTGAATAAAAAGAAACCCGATTGATTATTCATCAATCGGGTTTAATATATTTAAATAATAAATAATGTTATCTATTCACAACGTAACTGTGGTCTTTTGTTTCTAATTGGGACTGTCCCATCAAGTATTCGTCCACTTTTCTAGCGGCTTCTCTGCCTTCGCTAATGGCCCAAACAACCAATGACTGACCTCTTCGCATATCGCCTGCGGTAAAAATTTTCTGAATATTAGTTTGAAAACCTTTTTCATCAGCTTTAACATTGCCTCTTTCGTCTAATTCTACACCTAATTGCTGAATTAGGCCGTCGTGCTGAGGATGTAAAAAGCCCATGGCCAATAAAGCCAGTTGGCAAGGGATTTCCCTTTCACTGTCTGCTCTTTCAGTGAATTTTGCAGGTCTTCCATCATTACTACTAGTCCATTCAAGATCAACAATCCTAAGTGCTTTTAAATTGCCATTTTCATCTCCAATAAAAGACTTTGTTGCAACAGCCCATTGTCTATTGGCGCCTTCGTCATGAGAAGAAGATGTTTTCAATGTCATAGGATAGGTTGGCCAAGGCATATAGTTGGTTCTGCTCTCGGGTGGCTTGGGAAGTAATTCAAATTGAGTTACGGAAGAAGCTCCTTGTCTATTAGAAGTGCCTACACAGTCGCTACCGGTATCGCCGCCACCAATAACTACTACATCTTTAGTAGATGCTAATAATTCTGCTACCTCTACTGGACGGTTGGAAACTCTTTTATTCTGTTGTTTTAAAAAGTCCATGGCAAAATGCACCCCATTAAGTTCTCTGCCTGGAATATTGAGGTTTCTAGGAATAGTGCTACCTCCAGCTAAAACAATAGCATGGTTCTCTCTAAGTAAGTCATTGATGCTGGTATTTACCCCTACATTGGCATTACATTTGAAAGTTACACCTTCTTCTTCCATGAGTTTTACCCTGCGGTCAATCACCCATTTTTCTAATTTAAAGTCGGGAATGCCATAACGTAATAAGCCACCTGGAGCGTCATCTCTTTCGTATACCGTAACCTGGTGTCCAGCATAGTTTAATTGTGCAGCAGCAGCTAATCCCGAAGGGCCAGATCCAATAACTGCCACTTTTTTGCCAGATCTGAGATTGGGTTTTCTGGCTTTTACAAAACCTTTGTCAAAAGCAATTTCAATAATATGCTTTTCAATTTCTTCAATGGTTACAGGAGGTTGATTAATCCCCAAGACGCAGGCGCTTTCACAAGGAGCAGGACAGATTCTTCCAGTGAATTCTGGAAAATTATTGGTAGAGCTTAGAATATCATAAGCTTCTGCCCAGCTCTGTTTGTAAACTGCGTCATTGAATTCAGGAATCACATTACCTAGAGGGCAACCGCTATGACAGAAAGGTACACCGCAATTCATGCAGCGCCCTGATTGTTGGTTTAGTTTTTCTTCAGGAAGTCTTTGAACAAATTCATTATAATCATTCAGTCTTTCTGAAACGGCCCTTTTGCCTGGAAGCTCTCTAGTGAATTCTATAAATCCGGTTGGTTTGCCCATAATGATAAGTTTGGCTTTGTTTATTTACCTGTGGCTACGCCGTTTTTCTTTTTATCCAAAACCACTTTTTTGTAGTCTTTGGGGAATACTTTTATAAACTGTTTCAGTTGGTTGTCAAAATCATCCAATACAAATTTGGCCACTTTGCTAGCTGTATGTGCATAGTGTTTAGTGATCAGGTCATTTAAAATAACTGCATCATCTTGATCCAATGGGTCAAGGTCTACCATTTCCATATTGCATTTTCCTGCAAAGCTGTTGTCAATGTCATAGATATAGGCAACCCCTCCACTCATGCCTG
>CAIZMD010000248.1 GCA_903933995.1 uncultured Bacteroidota bacterium | reverse complement strand
GCAATTATTGAGTAGCCAGTTTGCTGCGTTTGCGGCCATAGACCAAGTAAATGGCCAATCCCAATGCCATCCATCCAAAGAAAACCATCCAGCTTTTACCTGGAATTTCTATCATGAGGTACATACAACAGAGCACCCCACAAACTGGAATTAGGGAATAGTTACGTATAAAACTCAAAGTTGCAGTAACCAATGCTGCCAGCACAAAGACTAGGAATAAGATTTCTTGATAACCAACAGTGGCAATATTGCTAAGGTCTTGGAGGATTCTTTCTCTGAATAAGAAAACAAAGCTCAGTGCAATCAATGGCACAATGAATTTACCATTTACATAAGGCAATTGAAACTTACCCTGTTCTTTGGCCATTCTTGGCAAGACCAATACCCCACCACAAACTAGTACAAAGGCAAATAGTGTTCCAATACTGGTTAGATCGGTCATGAGTTTATCATCTATAAATAATACCGGTGTGCCAACCAAGACCCCGGTCATGATGGTTGCAAAACCTGGTGTTTTAAATTTGGGACTCAATGTGCTAAATTTCTTTGGCAACAAACCGTCACGGCTCATACTCATCCAGATTCTTGGTTGACCAATTTGAAATACAATCAAAACACTGGTACTAGCAATAACTGCACTCAAAGAAATAATAAAGCCAATTTTCTGCATGTTGATTTTTTCAAACACAAATGCTAGAGGATCGGCCACGCCTTCAAATTCTTTGTAATTCACCATACCTGTAATCACCAAAGTGGTTACAATATAGATAATGGTACAAATGAGCAAGGAATACATCATACCTCTTGGAAGATCCCGTTTGGGGTTAGCACATTCTTCCGCTGTTGTAGAAATGGCGTCAAAGCCTATATAAGCAAAGAATACAGAAGACACACCTTTCAATACACCCGTCATCCCATTGGGTAAAAACGGACTCCAATTGGCAGTAGTACCCTCAGAAAAAATATACCAGAACCCAATGATGGCAATAAAAACCAAGACAACAATTTTCAAACCCACCATAAAGTTGGCGCTCTTCTTACTCTCACTGATTCCAATATAAGCCAACATGGTAATCAAACACACAATGACAAAAGCTGGAAGGTTTATAATGAATTTAAAACCCAAAATTTCAGGAGCATTGGTATAAACCAAATCATTTACTGGTTTGCCTGCGGCGATGGCTGCATCATAGGCCATAGAAGCTGTCTGATGACCAATGGTTAACCATACTGGCAACTCAATATGAATGGCTTTGAGTAGGTTATTAAAATAAGCACTCCAAGAAATAGCCACCACCACATTACCAATGGCATATTCTAAGATCAAGGCCCAACCAATGATCCAGGCAATCATCTCACCAAATGTTACATAGGAATAAGTATAGGCACTTCCAGATACAGGTACACGAGAAGCAAATTCAGCGTAACAAAGCGCAGTAAATCCACAGGTAACGGCGGTAATCAAAAACAAGAAGATCACACCTGGGCCACCATTAAAAGCAGCTGTACCAATGGTTGAGAAAATTCCAGCACCAATTACAGCAGCCACTCCCATAAATGTCAGGTCTTTCACACCCAATATTTTTTTCATATCGGAACCATGACCGTCTAATAAACCCGCGTCATAATCCTTTTGAATGTTTTCTAAAGACTTCTTTCTAAACAGTGAATTAGACATGTGTAATTGTTTGCCTCAAATTAATGGATAAAAATGGAAACACCTGAATGGTTTTTGGGATAATTAGTGTTCTCTTTGAATTAGAAAATCTGCTAATTCTTTTAATGGCTGTTTTCTAGTTGAGACCACTGCAATATCTTCTAAGTGTTGTAGGGCTGTTTGCAAATATTTTTCTTTGAGTTCATTGGCCCATTGGTCTACGTTGCAAGCTTTAAAAATGGCCAAGACCTGTTGTACTTTATCTGTAGGATTATCCAGCATCAATTGTTGTAATTGGGCTTTTTGTTCAGGCGAAGCCACTTCTAATGCGTGTAATAAGAGGAATGTTTTTTTATTCTGACGAATATCGCCACCAACGTCTTTTCCAAATTTTTCAGGATCGCCAAAGGCATCTAAATAATCATCTTGAATTTGAAAAGCAATTCCTAGATTCTTTCCAAAAGCATATAAGTGTTGTCTATTACCTCCACCAGAGCCACCCAGTATGGCCCCCATTTCTAAACTAGCCGCCAATAACACCGATGTTTTTAAACTGATCATATGTAAATACTCATCCAAGGAAACATGCTCTTGTTTTTCAAAATCCATGTCTAATTGCTGCCCTTCACATACCTCTCTTGCAGTCTTGTTAAACAATTGCAGAATCTGTGGCAAATGCGATGGATGAATTTTATTCAAATACTCATAAGCCTGAATCATCATTACGTCTCCTGTTAAGAGGGCCGTACTATCGCCATATTTTTTGTGCACGGTCTCCATGCCCCTGCGAAGTGGTGCCGCGTCCATAATATCGTCATGGATCAAAGTGAAATTATGAAAGAGCTCAATGGCCGTAGCCACGGAATAAGCATCTGCATGAATATTGTCAAATAACTCATTCCCCATTAAGCACATGACAGGTCTTACTCTTTTACCACCAAGTGCTAGAAAATACTCTCCTGGGTCATACAAACTAGCAGGAGACTGAGGAAAATGTCTTACCGCAAAATGATTGGCAAATTGCTGAACTAACTCTTTGAATGAATGCATGCTACAAACCTAAATAATAAACCAAAAGACCCGTAGGAAAATCTTAACTATTCTTTCAATTGGGGTAAAACAGGGTTTGGCATGATTTTTTGAGTGTATTCAAAAACAATCCATGAAAAAACAGATTTTATTGGTGTGCTTTGTATTGGGCATGCTTTCAATCCATGCACAACAGAACAATGGCAGTAATTATACCACCGCTTTGGGTGTGAAAATTTATCCAGGTGCCGTTAGTGTGAAACATTTTCTTAAAAGCAATCAAGCCATTGAAGGTTTGGGCTTTTTTACAAAAGACATGGTGCGATTTACTGGACTCTATGAAATCCATAACAGCTTGGGTTCCGTAGAAGGACTACAATGGTATATTGGAGGTGGTGGGCACTTTGGATTTGGAAACGATCATTGGCAAGATATTGGCGTACGCCCAGAAGGATTTAGCATGGGGATTGATGGCGTATTAGGTATAGATTATAAAGTAAAAGGTGCACCCTTAAACCTAAGTTTTGACTGGCAGCCTTCTTTTGTCTTAATCAGCCAACCCAATTTTCAGGGCGGCTGGGGAGGATTGGGTATCAGATATACTTTTTAAGCTTTTAAATAAGCTTGCTAAGACTCTTTCAGTTTCAATATGATATTGATCTGAATTCCTATAAAAGCTAAAAGCCGCCCTATTCGGACGGCTTTTATGTTAAAACAATAACCGGGGTTATTGTAGTTATTTTACCTAGTAGAACAGGTTAGACAATACGTTGGTTGGGTTATTGGTAGCTGGTTTCATGCCCAAGAACTTGGTCATTTGATCCTTACCCAAAATGCCACCCAAACCGCCTTTTAAGCCATTGAACAAAGTTCCAAACTGGCTAGCATATTTAGCGGGATCAGATTTAAGCAAACCTAGGATATTGGCTTTCTTACCCAAGAATCCAGAAACAACTTCAGTTACTTTTGGTTGCTGCAAAGCAGTCAAAGCCAAACCAGGAGTTAATTTACCCATGATGCCACTGGTTAATTTGTTTACGTCAAAACCTGCAGTACCGGCCAAAGAACTGGCTTGTTTGGTCAGGTCACCTAATTGAGCATTAGAAACAGTTGAAGCACCTACCAAAAGCAGGCATGCAAGAATGATTTTTTTCATAATCAGTATTTTGATTTTTTAGTCCGCTAATTTAAATAAACTATCTACAAATTCATCCTTGTCAAACAAGATTAAATCTTCAATTTTTTCTCCTACACCAATATATTTCACAGGAATCTTAAACTGATTGGCAATGGCCAATACTACCCCACCTTTAGCAGTTCCATCTAATTTGGTAATAGACAAAGCCGTTACATCCGTTGCGGCTGTAAATTGTCTGGCTTGTTCAACGGCATTCTGACCAGTTGAGCCATCTAATACCAACATCACTTCATGGGGTGCATCCGGAATCAGTTTTTGAATTACCCTTCTAATCTTACTCAATTCTTCCATCAGGTGCAATTTGTTGTGCAACCTTCCAGCAGTATCTATTAACACCACGTCTGAGCCTTTGGCGATGGCAGAAGCAACCGTATCATAGGCTACCGCACTTGGGTCTGAACCCATGGCTTGTTTCACAATGGGCACCCCTACTCTTTCACTCCAAATGGTTAATTGATCAACTGCAGCTGCTCTAAAAGTATCGGCCGCGCCTAATAAAACGTTCATTCCAGCGGCTTTATAGTGGTAGGCAAGTTTACCAATGGTGGTAGTCTTTCCTACCCCATTTACGCCAACTACCAAGACTATATAGGGTTTCTTACCAGCAGGAGCTGTAAAGCTTTTATATGCGTCTTCAGGGGCATCTACCAATACGGCTTTGATTTCTTCCTGTAAAATACGGTTTAGTTCAGCCGTGTTGAGGTATTTATCAGTCTTGGCCCTTTTCTCAATGCGCTCAATAATTTGGATAGTAGTTTCAATTCCCACATCGGCCCCAACCAAGGCTTCTTCTAAATTATCCAAGACCTCATCATCAATACTGGTTTTACCAGCAATCGCTTTAGTGATTTTGGCCAAAAATCCCTCCTTGGTTTTTTGTAAACCTTGGTCAAGACTTTCTTTTTCTTTTTTCCCAAACAGTTTTCCTAAAAAGCTCATAAAGGTTATGGTTGATTCGCTTAAGATAATTGCCTATTGGCCTAGACTAAATACAAAAAGCCTTCCCTAAAAAAGGGAAAGCTTTTCAATATTGTTAGGGTACCAATTATTTCTCAGATAAGTAATCCTTCACTTTATCCTTGTGCACAATCGCTTCCTTGAAAGTGTATGCGCCAGTCTTTGGGCTTCTTACGGCCTTGATAACTTTGGTCCAGTTCTTTGCTTCGGCAGAAGCCTTAGCATCTTTAATTTTAGCGTTTTTTGAAGCTGCTTTTGCCATGACTATTTAATTTCTTTATGAACGGTTACTTTTTTCAAGATCGGATTGTACTTTTTCAGTTCAATACGCTCTGGGGTATTCTTTTTGTTCTTTTTAGTGATATAACGGCTTGTACCCGCCATTCCACTGGTCTTGTGCTCTGTGCATTCCAGGATCACCTGAACCCTGTTACCTTTCTTTGCCATTGTATTAGGTAGTTTTCTTTGTTAATAGTTAGATCTTAGATCCTTTCAGTCTCAATTCCTTGATCACAGTTGAAAGACCATTCTTGTTGATCGTTCTTAAAGCATCAGTAGAAACCTTAAGGGTAACCCAACGGTCTTCTTCAGCAAAAAAGAAACGCTTTGTTTGTAAATTTGGTAGAAAACGACGCTTAGTCTTAATGTTTGAGTGAGAAACACTATTACCAGTTTGTGGCTTTTTTCCTGTAACCTGACATACTCTTGCCATGACTCTAATTTTTTTCGGGACGGCAAAGGTAGGGAAAAGCAGCAAAATACCAATACCTAATCGCCTTTTTTTATTTAAATTTTACACATTTGGGGGGCAATTCCTTTTGGAAACCACCATTTCTCCTGTTTTTCCACATTTGGAAGGGCAAAATTAGGCTTTATCCATTGGATTCTGCCATCCATTTCCAAACAAATCTATTTTTTTAGCATCGGGCCACCCCATCTTAAATTTCCTAACCTAGCCAATTCCTAAAAGCAAACGGCCAGTATTGCTACTGGCCGTTTGGTATTTGTTAAAGGGGTAATTAGTTTGCAATCATCACTTTAGTAGTCTTGTACTTGATGTCTGCACCGTCTAATGAAATCAGGTGTACACCAGTTAGACCATTTGATACAGGCACTTGAACCGTATTCATGCCTTTTACAGCTTGAACTTGTCTTAGTGTCAATACTTTACCATTCATGTCGGTTACCCTTAGGCTTAACTCTGCTGCTTTAGCGCTGCTGAAGTTAACAGTGATCCTATTACCAGTTACTGGGTTAGGATAAACTGATACCGCTTTGGCATCCAAACTATTCAGGTAGTTCAGGTCTTCTTTGGTAAAGGCTACATTAGCAATAGTGGTAGTTATTGGGCTATTTCTGCCTGTTCCTACTTCTACAGTGAAAATGATGCTGGTAATGTCTTTGGCGTCAATCTTGGCGTTGGTAGACGCTGATTTGAAGTTATCCAAAGCAACATAGTAATCCTGCTGACCAAGTTCTAGTTGAACATCGGCTGCATATTGATCATTATAGTTAACAATACCATTTTTCACCAAAGTAACGTGTAGGTTATATCCACCGCTTGCAGAGAATTTCAGTCCTTTAAAGGCATTCAGATCAGCTGTAGCTCCACCACCTCTCAGCAATTTCACAACTGATACATAGTCTGAACTATTGGCTTTCAATTCTACATTACGGAACAAAGGATATTCATCAGCACTGTAAGCGCGTTTGCTATCATTGATCACATTAAAGCTGCTCAACACGGTTGTTGCTTTGTTGTAATCAACTGCCCAAGTACCATCAGACATATAAACTACGTCTTTAACTTCTCCACCTACATACATGGTCAAAGTGCTTTCGTATTTGTCATCCATTGGGATGATTACGTTAGACTTACCATTTGCATTGATGGTGAAAGGAATATTCCTTACCACAGTGCTTGCAGCTGTTTCAGTGGCTTTGTCTTCTAATTTGAAGTAACCGCTGGTATTAGGAGTAGCATTTTTCACTACTAGGTTAATGTTCTGACCTTCACGCTTACCAGACTCAACATAGGTTGAAGGTAATACGCTAGACTTGATCACATTTACTGGAGCAATGGCTTTTAATTTAGTTAAGATGTCTGCAACCATATCTGTTACCAATGAAGTAGAACCAGCCCATAATTGGAAGTTGTACATGGTTTCATCGTTTGCATAATCCTGGGTCAAGTAGATAGACTGTAAAGAGAAGTCTGGTCTGCCAGCCTTGGTACCAACACTAAAGCTGGTAGCATATTCTTTCTGACCATTCTCGTTTTTAATGCTGTACTTGATAAATTCAAGACCCTGCACTTTTACGGTTTCAACACCCAACAATGTGGCACCTTTTAAGCGATCACAGATTGGTTTGGTGTGGTCATACAATTCACCCAAAGTCTTAGTAGCAAAAGCAACCGCTTTTACTTCTTTGTTAGCAGTGAAGTCAAAGGCCAATACTTCTTTTGCATTGGTAATGCTTGTCAAATCTTTAGGTGAGCTATTGTAAGCAACATATCCTTTAGATGTGATATCAGGCATAATGCTAGTCAAACTTACTTTAGAAGGCTCAGCACCTTGTACCCTATTTTGTACGTCTCTAAATTGAACCTGAGGCAATTTGCCATAATCAACTGGTCCATTTTCAGAATTGATGGCTTTGTTGAAAATGCG
>CAIZMD010000247.1 GCA_903933995.1 uncultured Bacteroidota bacterium | reverse complement strand
GGTTGTGCGGGTTTGATACTGTCTTGGGTATAGTTGAAAAATTTACCACCAAATAGGGGTTTTCCTTGTGTATCAAAATGCAAGACTTCCATCCATTTTTTGGTGCTACGAGCATTACTCTCATCATATCCCAATAGGGTATAGAACTGTTTGTTATTAAAACTCTTCTGCACTATGCCATAATAAACTGCCCCAATCCAATTGGCAGGGGTTCTAATAGAATCAAAGGGATTCTCACTATAATCAGAGTGGTCAAACAAGGGAAAAAGCTTGAGTGAACCATCAGCTGTGCGCATTTGAATGGCACCATGTTGTCTATAAGAAGAGAAGTCTTTCATCACCTGCCAGGTAAAAATTCTAAAACTACTATCGGGTGCATAGAGTTGAGAAATGCTGGTCAGTGAATCAAAACGATATTGAAAAGAATTGGGTTGACGCAGGGCCTGAACCAATCCACGAGTAAACAAACTATCGGCCCTAAATCGGTCTACCATTTCGGTAGCATTTAAAATGCCAAGGGCATAATCCTTGATGCTGGCTTCTATTTGGGCAATAGGACTCAAGGGTGCAGGTTCCGCTTTGCGCTCATTCTTGCGCTGTGCAGTTACATGCAAACCCAACAAAACCAATAGCATAAAAAGAAAAGGCTTCATGGCACTAAGTTAAAGCAATGTGTTATACCCAAATAGGTTTTAGGATTTTCTTAAAGCGATAACCGATTGAGCAAATTCCAAGAGGTTATTAAAGCGCAGGTCTATCTGAGAATGCGGATCTTCTGTTTGTGGATGCGTGGTGGCAACAAATACGGTATGCATGCCGGCGTTTTTTCCAAATGCCATATCAGAAGGTCTGTTTCCCACCATGATACTCTTGTTGAAATCAACAGCAGGGTAGAGGGTCTTGGCCTGAAAAGCCATACCAGGATTGGGTTTGCGGTTGGGTGAATCAGTATCCAAATCTGTACAAAAAAACAAGTGATCCAAACCGCCGCCTTTTGATTGAATAGCTGATAGCATATTGGCATGAATGTTTTCCAAATCAGCCAAACTCATCAAGCCCCTTCCAACGCCTTTTTGATTGGTCACCAAAAATATGCGCGAAAATAAAGGTCTCAAAATGGCCAATGCATCCAAGGTAGTAGGATAAAATTGGAACTCCTCCCAATTCAAAATATAGTCATCATTCTTCTCAATATTGAGCACACCATCTCTGTCTAGAAACAGTGTCCAGTCTTGAGAAGTATGCGCAAGATCCAAAGGCTTATTTGTCATAAAAAATGGCAGCTTCTACCAGTTCGCAAATGATATGACCAACTAAAATATGTGCTTCCTGAATTCTGGGAGTTACTGAAGAAGGAATATTGATTAAGTGGTCACTTAATTCACGAAGGGCACCACCGTCTTCACCGGTAAACCCAACGGTGATAATACCTTTGGCCCTAGCGGTTTCAAATGCTTTGACAATATTCTTAGAGTTTCCAGAAGTACTTAGACCAATCAACACATCGCCTTTTTCCATAATCCCATCTACCAATCTAGAATAGATCTCGTCAAAACTATAGTCATTGGCTACAGCCGTTAAATAAGAGGTATTGCAGTGTAGGGCTTCAGAAGGAAGGGCCCTGCGGTTTTTGTAAAACCTTCCTGAGAACTCGGCTGCCAAGTGTTGGGCATCGGCAGCGGAACCGCCATTGCCACAGAAATGAACCCGTTGACCATTATTAAAAGCTGGCACTACCATTTTAATAACACTATCTATGGCTAATACCAAATCATCATTTTCCAAAATGGCTTGCTTGGTTTCTATAGAAGCCTTGATCAGTTTTTTAATAGCTACTTTCATGGTAAAGGGGTTTGCGCTAATGCTTCAATGGTCTGTACTAATTGGTTCCAACCATATTTGATTTTCTCTGCGCGAAGTTGGGGCAAAAAATGGTTTTCTCCTAATGCATAGAGTTTTTTAACAGCTTCTGCAATAGCTGCTGCATTGGGTTCTACCACCAAACCCACTTTGCCATCTGGCACCAGTTCTGCCAGACCACCCACATTGGTCACCAGCATGGGTTTTTCAAAATGATATGCTAGTGGCGTGACTCCAGACTGGGTGGCGTTTTTATAGGGTTGAATTACAAAATCGGCTGCACTCAAATAATAGCGTACTTGGTCATCTGCAATAAAATCTGTTCTCAAGATCAACAGGTCTCTAATACCCAATTGATCAATCTGTTCTTGGTAACCAGCTTCCGCGTCATAAAATTCACCGGCCACCAAGAGTTTTGGGACAAGCATTTCTGGATGGGAGCGAGCCTGCTCTTTCAAAATGGCCATGGCAGCTAACAACAAATCCAATCCCTTGTATTTTCTTATAAATCCAAAGAATAGAATAATGGGCTGCTCCACAGGAATTCCCAAATGCTCTTTGGCTTGGGCTTTATCCAAAGGGTCTCCAAAATTATCATAGAGTGGGTGAACTGCTTGAATGGCGCGGGTTTGGGTAAAGGCTTTTAAGTCTGACAAGACTTTGGCGCTCATGGTTACAAATCCATCCACCGGCGCTACAAAATATTGGGTAAAGGGTTTGTCACCCGGTCTTTTTTCGTGCGGAATCACATTGTCTGCAATACAGATAATCTTTGAATGCTTATTGCCCTTGATAATTCTTAAAATGGTACCAAGACATGGCCCCATGAGTGGTAACCAATAACGCACCAAGACCAAATCAGGATTGGTGGCTTTGATTTTGCGCCCAACGCTGATCCAATTAAATGGATTCATGCTATTGATGCAAATCTCAATCTTCAAATTAGTAGGAGCGGGTTGCTCACTATATTGAGTCTTACCCGGGAATAAAAAACTAGGATATTGTAGACTAAAGGTATAGATGGTTACTTCATAACCCTGGGCTTGAAATGCACGTGCTAGACGTTCATTAAAACTAGCAATTCCACCACCACGAAAGGGCCAAGTGGTGCCAATGAGGGCTAGTTTTTTCATGAAATCAATTTTAATCCTGGATCCCCAGTTTGCCCGCAATCAGGTACACATTTCTTTCAGGTGCATTTCTGGCAACCAGCTCGGCTATAAAGCCAGCTAGAAAGAGTTGCATCCCAATAATCATGGTAGTAAGGGCTATAAAAAAAGCAGGTTTGTTGGTAAGGGCAAAATCAGTATCAATGATTTTCTCTACAATCAAATAGGCACTAGAACCAAGACCCATCAAAAAGAATAAGGTGCCCCATAAACCAAATAATTGCATGGGTCTTTTGCCAAATTTGCCCAGAAACATAATAGTTGCCAGATCCAAAAATCCGTTGACAAAACGCTGCCATCCAAATTTGGTGACACCGTATTTTCTTGGTCTATGTTCTACTACTTTCTCTCCAATTTTTCTAAAACCACTCCATTTGGCAAGAATTGGAATATAGCGGTGCATCTCACCATAAACTTCAATGCTCTTCACCACATTGTGCTGATAAGCTTTAAGACCACAGTTAAAGTCATTGAGTTTAATCCCAGAAGCCCATCGCGCTACCGCGTTAAAAAGCTTAGAAGGAATATTCTTTGTAAGGGTATTGTCATAACGTACTTTCTTCCAACCACTGACCATATCATAACCATCATTGATGATCATGCTTCTCAGTCCTGGAATCTCATCGGGTGAGTCCTGCATATCCGCATCCATGGTAATCACCACATCGCCCAAAGCAGCTTTAAAGCCTTCATTCAATGCGGCTGATTTACCATAGTTGCGGCGGAACCTGATGCCCTTAAAAGCAGGGTTCTTTTGTGCAATAGATTCTATTACTTTCCAACTGTTATCGGTGCTGCCATCATCTACCATGATCACTTCAAAGCTCCATTGGTTTTCGTGCATCACGCGCTCAATCCATGCACAGAGCTCCGGTAAAGATTCGTCTTCATTCAATAATGGTACAACAACACTCAGATCCATAATAGTACTTAAATCTTATTAGAAAGGATTTTGCTTAGGGGTCTTTTTGGCAACACCAGCACCAATGGCTGAAGCAATAGCACCAACAATTCCATACATAAATATGATACCACCAATTGCAAATGGCATCATGAATTTCTTAGTCATATCAAGTGCCTGCTTAATTTGCTCATCGGTCATATTCTTGTTCTTCTCCATTTCAGTAGCAGCGTTCTCAATAATCTTATCCGTCATTTCTGGGAACAACACATTAAATGATAATAAAGTATACACAACCGTAATTACAATTAAAGTAGCCGTTACTTTAAATCCATGGGCAAAAACATTCCCAAAAGTAACATCGCCCTGCATTTGCTTGGCATAATGAATACAAGACCAAATAATACCTACCACAATAATGACCCAGCTAATGGCACCCAATGCCTTATTCTGCATTTCGCCTGCTAAATAAAGTCCTACACTAATAACAATGGTAATTAAACTTAGGATTAATCCTTTCATCCAGGGTTGAACAATTTTTTCTTCCATTTTGGTTGGTTTTAGTTGGTGAATAGTTTGCCCTTGTGAACAATAGCTATTGCCTTACCTGTTAGGGGTTTATCAAGGAATGGGCTATTGGCCGATTTACTTTTGTTGTTCCCAGCATTCATCAAGGTTTCAGCCGTTCTGGAAAACAAAGTCAGTTCCGCCTTGGAACCAACCGACACATGGGTAGTTGGAAGATCGAAAATATTACGGGCATTCCTGCTAAATAGATTGATTATTTTTTCGTTACTCAAATTGGGCAAGACAGTATTCACCACCGCAAATGCTGTTTGCAAACCAATCATCCCACTCTTAGCGTATTCAAATTCACAAATCTTATTGTCCCAGTTCTGTGGCAAATGGTGGGTTGCAATACAATCTACCAATCCATTTTCCACTGCCTCTCTCAACGCTGCTCTATCACCAACCGTTCTCAGTGGAGGGTTCAATTTTAAATTGGTATCATAACTCACCAGATCCTCATCAGCAAAGTACAAGTGATAGGGGGTAACGCTACAACTAATCTGCAAGCCCTCTTGTTTTGCCTGTGCAATCAAGTCAATACTGGTCTTGGTAGACACTCCAGTAATATGCAGTTTAGAACCCGTATACCTAGCCAAATCAATATCTCTCTTGATAATGGTCTCTTCACTTATAGCCGGAATACCTGGCAACCCCAATTGTGTTGAGATAATCCCCTCATTGATTAATCCACCCGCACCAATACTCTTATCAATGGGAATCTGAATCAGCACACCGTCAAAAGCCTTTACATATTGCAATGCTTTCAAAAACAGCCCAGCTGTTTGTACCGGCACTAATCCATCAGAAAAAGCCACAGCCCCGCTGTTCTTCATATCATACATCTCGGCCAAGTCCTTACCCTCCAGTTTCTTGGTAATGGCGCCAATAGGGTGAATGCTCACCGGCAGCTGGGCCGATTGCTGCACCACATAACTCACCTGGCTTTTATTATCAACTACTGGCTCTGTATTGGGCATGCTAAACACACGAGTATAACCACCCGCTGCTGCTGCATTAGCCCCAGTTTCCAAAGTCTCTTTGTACTCAATACCCGGATCACAGAAATGGGAGAAAGGATCTACCCAACCACCACTCACCAACAAACCTTCACCAGTCACAACCTGTGCGTTCTGATGGTCAATTTTGTCTTCAATGCTGGAAATGATTCCGTCTGTAATGAGAATATCTTTTGTCTGGCCATTAAATGGCGAAGAGCTGTCTATTATTTTCGCTTGCCTAAGAAGAATTTGCATGCTGCTGCGATAAAATTTGGTGCAATATAACCTGAAAATTTCTTTTACCCCTATATTTGCAGCCCATTAATAAGGAAACTGCAATGATTTACCCCCAGTTATCAAAGCTAT
Source organism: uncultured Bacteroidota bacterium (assembly GCA_903933995.1). Taxonomy (GTDB): domain Bacteria; phylum Bacteroidota; class Bacteroidia; order Chitinophagales; family Chitinophagaceae; genus Sediminibacterium. The sequence continues at coordinate 2,116 of CAIZMD010000247.1, read as the reverse complement.
AATCCCTTGATGGACAGTTCGGGACGTAGCGCAGCCCGGTAGCGCACACGTCTGGGGGGCGTGGGGTCGCAAGTTCAAATCTTGTCGTCCCGACCAATGAAACCGGAAACGGAAACCGCCGCCAGCGAATGCTGGCGGTATTTTTTTGTTCGCGAACGAGCGGAACTAGTTCCGGCGAGTGAGTGGGCAAAAAAATACTGCGCCCGTGAAACGGGCGGCGGTTTCTGATCTAGGTTACATTGAGCTCCCCCCTAACAGCGATTCGCGAGCCCAGCGAGCAAATCTGATGTTCTCCAAAACCTTCCTCTTTTTCATGATCAATTGCGAATGATCTCCACCGAATTTCCCTTTCACAAACCCAAAACAACCTTTTACTAACTCATGCCCTTAAAAACCAAATAGATAGACTAATTTCCAATTAGCCCTAAAATACAATTAATCATTAAGCTATAATTATGTTTACAAACTATGACCTTATAAACTATTTTGGTCCTGCTCTATTAATAGCGTCATTTGTATTGTTGGTAATAAGTATTCAAAGTAATAAAAAAGATACTTCTGAATTAAGTAAAGCAATTAATCATTTTAAAGCTACTTCATTGTTATTTGGAGTTCTTATAATCATCCTATATTTATCACTTCCATCAACGCCAAGTTTAAAATCTTTTGGTTATCCTGAAGATATTTCAGCAATAAAGAAAGACACAGACATTTTGAGACTCTTACAAGAATATAATAAAGCAATAGTAAGAACTACAGAAGTTTTACAATGGTTCTTGTTTCTTTTTGTTTGGTGGTTTTTAACTACTTTATTTGGAGTAGCTAAAGCATTCAAAACTGTCAAGTAAAATGCTCACGCACAATAATTGGCTTTGTGCATCAAACTTTCAAACTTCATAAAAAAGACATTACTTAAATGGAAACAACACCCAGTATAAAATCAACTTTACTACCACTTGACAAAACAGTTGAGATAGTCAGTAAAATAATATTGGTTGTTATGTGGGGTTTGACAATTTATACAATGATAAAATTGCCAGCAACTATTCCAATACATTTTAATGCGAATGGTCAAGCAGACAATTTTGGAGATAAAGCAACAATTTTAATTTTACCAATACTTCCAACAATAATGTATTTAGGATTGACTATGCTGAATAGGTATCCCCAGGTTTATAATTATATGACAAAAATTAACGAAGATAATTCACAGTATCAATATACAATTGTGATAAGAATGCTGAGGTTTATGAATTTGGTAATTCTATTAATTTTTACTTGGATAATTCTTTTAACTTATTTGACAACAATTGGCGTGACAAGTGGGTTAGGGTTTTGGTTTTTGCCAGTTACATTGGTTCTTTTATCTATTCCAATTATAATTACAATAAGTCTATTACTTAAGAAAAAGAGTAACATTACTTGACGATTTCTTACCCAAAACAGTTTATTGCATGAATTGGCACTTCAGTATTAACCTTAAATCTGCAATCCATATGAAAAGACTACACCTTATTTTACTCATTACCCTGATTTCAAATTCATTATACGCACAATCTGACAATTATAAATTATCAATAACCAATTTCCAGTCCAATTTCAATGCTGAAAAATATGATTCAATCTTTAACAATTTTTCGACTGAAATGAAAAATGCATTGCCTCTTGAAAAGGCAAATCAGTATTTTAAGAACTTAAAAAATCAATATGGAAAAATAGTATCCAAAGAATTCATCAACTATCAGCAAAGTACATATGCCAGTTATAAAACTGAATTCGAAACTGCTATTTTATCAGTTAACATATCTCTTGACAATCAGAATAAAATCAATGGATTTTTTGTAGAAAGCTACAAAGACCCGAAAAAGACAGAAAGTAAAACTGTAAATGCACTTTACAATTACCCAAAAGAAATTGCTGATATTATCTTTTCAAAATCCAAAGATTTCCCAAATAACGTACAAGTTTCAACTGCTATAATTAAAAACGGTAAGATAAATTATTATGGAATTATAAAAGTAAACGACACCATAAAACCTGCTGAAAATCAAAACAAAGTTTTTGAAATTGGTTCTATAACAAAAGTATTTACTTCCACAATATTGGCATCGCTTGT
>CAIZMD010000246.1 GCA_903933995.1 uncultured Bacteroidota bacterium | reverse complement strand
TATCATTACCGTATAAGCAATAGCCCATCTCTAAACGCAAAGTATCACGAGCTCCTAATCCAATAGGTTTAATTCCAGCTTCAGCACCAGCTTCAAAAATGGCATCCCAGATTTTGTCAGAAGCGCCATTGCTGTCTTCAAAATAGATTTCTACACCACCAGCTCCTGTATATCCAGTAGCACTAATAATCACGTTTTCAACTCCTGCAAATACCCCTCTAACAAAAGTGTAGTATTTGAGATTCATAATGTCTACGTTTACCAAGGGTTGTAAAATCTTGGTAGCATTAGGTCCTTGAATGGCCAATAAGCTGGTCTTTTCACTAATATTATGCATCTCAACAGCATTGGTATTAAAGCTGCTGATCCAGTTCCAGTCTTTTTCAATATTGCTGGCGTTTACCACCAACATATAAGACTTATTGTATTCTAGGCAATACACAATCAAGTCATCTACAATACCGCCATCTTTGTTAGGAAGACAACTGTATTGGGCTTGACCATCCGTAATTTTTGAAGCATCATTAGAAGTAACGCGCTGAATTAGATCCAAGGCATTTTCTCCTTTTAAGATAAATTCACCCATATGACTTACGTCAAAAACACCAGCATTTTTTCTAACGGCTGCGTGTTCATCATTGATGCCGCTATAGCTAATGGGCATATTGTAACCTGCAAATTCGGCCATCTTGGCCCCTAGTGCAATATGTTTCTGGGTGAATGCGGTGTTTTTCATCTTTGAGTGCTACTTGTTTAGGTGGGCAAAAATAAGCGAAGCGGGGTGGCTATAAAAATAAAAAAGCGCCTATTTGGCGCTTTTCAAAAATAGAGGTTTGCTTAATCGTTTTCTCCCGTAGTGAGTCTGATTTTAATTCCCTCCGTAATATGTTTGAATTTTTCAATGGTTTTTGGGTCGTTTTCATCCTTATCTAACGTAATCTCCAAATGGCCAGGTTCTGTGTTAATATGAAAATGGGTATTGATATCTAAATCAACGTCTTCATCTAAATGATTATTTCTAAAGCGTTTGGTATTATTCAACTCTGCGTCTACATAACTCAGAATCCTTTTGCTTTGATCCTCATCATAACTGGCTTCCACCCTGTAAAGATCATCTGAATCATTGACTGTGATATTGATATCCGTATTGTTTGCAAACTGGTATAAGGCAAAGCAGAAAAAACCTGCCATTATAAAAATTCCTAGTACCATGACCATTAGTATCTTTTTCATATTGGTAGTTTAGTGCGTTTTTTATTAAAAGGGAGAACCCCATCCCGAGATCAGAACGGGGTCCTTTTATTCCCAACTTCAACCGAGTTTATAATACCATTTGCATTAATAACAACTTGGGTGTTTCTAGCAATTCTTCTTCTTGGTCAACTGTTTTTTTGGTGACAGTTGGTTTGTTAGAAGTTTGATTGTTCATTACAACTGCCTTCTTGTATTTGTACTGAGTAGTGTCAATGGGTTTGTCCAATTCCTTTTTCAGTTCTTCTGCTTCTTGCTGCTTCTTCTCATATTCCTTCCTCAATTCTTCCTTACTTTTCTGGTACTCCTCTACTGCATCAGAAACGCCGTCATTATCTTGGTCTGTGGTACCTACTTTATCTACTTTTCTTTTGTCTTTAATTCTTTCCAAACCTCCAGTTGTCATGATATATTCTACATCAGAATCCCATCCATAGTAGTCGTTCCAGTCTTCATCAGAATCCCAATCATTTCTACCATTATTTAGGCTAAAGTGATTCAAGCGTCTTTGAACTTTTTTGTCAATCAAGATGCGTTTGCCTACTGGAATTTGAATAGTAATCACTACACCCTGGTTGCGGAATTTAGTACCACGTTGAACAGAGAAACCTCTATCTAGATAAACGGTACTGTCTTGTTGGTTAATACCATAGTTCATCTCTTTGATATTTTTAAGTGCCGCGCTTTCATCACTGCCATTGCTGTACTTGGTAGATTCAATATGAAACAAACTGTCTTTACTCTTAATCAAGTGAATGCGCACATTGTTCAGAAACAAACTATCATCTGTCATAGAGATTAATCCATCTAGTTTGAGCCATCTGCCATATACTTTAACTTTACTTTCTGGAACTGTAACAATCATCTTTCCAGAAGCAGGTTGTATGATAGCTAACTCTGCTTTTTCTCTTGCTCTAGCATTAAAGTTTTCTGAGATCAAGAATGCCAAAGTAAGCGCAGAAATTAATCCCAATACCCACATGCCTGCAAAAGTGAATCCAATAGATTTGTTACCAGATTTGATACCCATGATTCTGCGGATCACCCAGGTAGTAAACGCTACCACAGGAACACCCAAGAATAATAGGAGGGTAGACCAGGCTAGGAAGTTCTGCCAGAATCCTTCCAAGAAGAAATTCTTTAAGGGGAATACACCTACACC
>CAIZMD010000245.1 GCA_903933995.1 uncultured Bacteroidota bacterium | reverse complement strand
GCACCAGAAATCAATCCAAAATAATGTTCAAATCCTCTTTTCAATGGCCAGTGCTCTTGACGTTCACCCACATGCCATTTTCCAGACATATAGGTATTATAACCCGCTTGCTGTAAGCTTTCTGCAATAGTGGGATATTCATCATTTAAAAATCCCTGATAACTACCTTTTTGAATGAGCGCTTTTGGCATGCTAACCATATTACCCATACCAACTGTATGCGGGTATTGCCCAGTTAAAAGAGATGCTCTTGTTGGGCAGCACCTAGCATTATTATAAAAACTTCTAAGCTTTACCCCATTAGCTGCTATTAAATCCAAATTGGGTGTTTGAATTTCACTTCCATAACATCCAATATCAGAATAGCCCATATCATCTGCCATGATAAAAATAATATTGGGCTTTTGTGGAACAGCCTCTATTGTTTTTTTCTTACCTGACAAGAGTAAAATTAACATCAAAGGCATGAGGATCCAGATGCCCAAAAAGGTCAAAGATTGTTTTGCATTATTGGTATATGAATGCCTACTCATGAATTTATCTTTTCAATTTTATTACTTCAGACCCTGCCAAGAGATAAGCACCTGCCCCATAGGCTTCCCAACTATTGGCATTAAAATTTCTTCTTGGATCTCCGCCAATCGGTTGTACCCAACCAACCGTTCCATCTTCAAGAACCAAGCTATTTAAGCCCACCCAAGCTTTTTGAACAGCCGGTAGAAAAATTTGCTTGTCCAGTATTTTCTGATTCACACCCCATGCCAAAGCATAACAATTAAATCCGGTTCCGCTACCCTCACCTCCTGGAAAAGCAGCTGGGTCAAGCAAACTGGTTCTCCAAAGTCCATCTGTCTGTTGTAATGCCAATAAACTATTGGCCATTTCTTTATATAGGTTTAAGTAAAAATCTCTTCCTTCATAATGCTTGGGCATTTCTTGTAACAGTTTTACCAATCCGCCAATCACCCAACCATTGCCTCTGGACCAAAAGACTTTTTTCCCATTGGCCTCTCTTTTGCCATTCCCATTTGCATCTATCAAATAGCTAGCATCTCTTGCAAACAAATGAAATTCTTGACTATACAATAAGCGATAAGTTTGGCGGAAAAAGGTATCACTCAACACCAACCAAGATGGATCTTTCAAAGTCTTGGCTAATTTTGCCATGGTGGGTGGGGCCATAAACAAAGCATCGCACCACCACCAAATAATGCCATGCTTTTTAACTTCATTTCCGGGTTGGGATTTCATCTTATCTAAAGAATCCAAACTAGGTTGCAGCATGGCTTTGTCTTTCTTGATTCTATACAAATCAATATAGGTCTGTGTAATAGCATAGTCATCCGCGTGATCAAACCTTCTTCCTGGACGCCAATTATAACGGTTACCCATGGCCATCATAGAATCTAATAACAACTGAGACTTGGTAGTCTGATATGCCGCAAATATGCCCGTATACAAAGCTCCATTGGTCCAATCATTCAAAGGCTTTTTGTTGGAATGCTGCATTTGCCAATTGGCAACTTTTAATAAACTGGCTTTGATATAGTCTTTTTCAAAAATGTTGGCTTGCTGACCATCAGATCTTAGACTAAGAAAACAGCCAATGGCAAATAGAAATGCAAATGATTTGGTACGCATCTGAATTAGGTTTATAAAATCAGTACTGGTTAAGTTTCAATTATTTAAAAGCTTGCCCCTTGGGTGCTTTTTGAATCTTCTTTAATAGATCCATCAACTCCCGTACTTTTTCGGGACGCTCTGCATAGAGATTATGGTCTTCATGTATATCTTCCGTTAAGTGGTACAACTGACCAATGGGTTCACCTGGTTTGGCTTTAACATCAACCGGAACAGTGAATCCCCCAGAACCTAGTTTGGTAATTAGTTTCCAACCATCTTTGCGAATGTCTAAAGTTCCTTTAGAAGAAATATTCACAACGGCTTCTTGACCTTCTGCTAATTTTGCCTTACCCATTAAAACAGGTAGAATAGAATAACTATCTTCTGTAACAAATTTTCCTGATTTGTCCGCTATCAATTCTGCGCAAGTAGCCATCAAATTGGCTAATGTAGTGGGGGCATCAGAAACGGTTCCGGCTTTTGTCTTTCCTGGATAACGTATTATTAATGGAACACGGTGACCTCCTTCAAATACATCACCTTTCATTCCCCTAAATGGTCCGGCAGCATGGTGGTTAAATTGTTCTACAAAATTATCCCTCCAATAGGGCCCATTATCACTTGAGAAAATAACGATAGTATTTTTGGAAAGACCCATACTATCTAACACATGTAAGACCTGCCCAACAGCGGCGTCCATTTCTAAGACATAATCTCCATATTCACCCACTTTGGATTTTCCTTTAAAGTCTTTAGTAGGTACCCAAGGAGTATGTGGTGCTGGCATGGGAAAATATAAGAAGAAAGGATTTTTACTACCTGCTTGTCTGCGAATAAAATCATTAGCCTTTCTTGTAAAAAATGGCAGCACATCATAAAAATCAAAATTGGGAGACATTAATCCCTCTCTCCAAAATGGACCAGTATAACCAGATTCTAATTTATTACCCTTTGTAAAAGAACTAAGCGGCTCTGTTAATTTATCGTTTTCTAAATAGCAATAAGGAGCCATATCTAATGAAGCAGGTAGCACAAAAGAATAGTCAAATCCCTGTGTTTTTGGACCAGCAGTTGGGGCTTTAGAAAAATCAATCTGGTCTGGATTCATGTCTTTTAGTATCCCATAGAGATTGTTTTTATTGTTCTCGGGTTTCAAAGAATCCATATATGCTTCTTTTGGTACCCAGTCCAAACCCAAATGCCATTTACCCACCACAGCTGTTTGGTAAGATTTTGTTTTGAGTAGATTTGCTACAGTAGGTAATTCTGGTTCTATCAATGTACGGCTATAACCATGCAAGACACCAACTGGCAATCTACTTCTCCATGGATACCTACCTGTGAGTATGGAATACCTAGAAGGTGTACATACAGAAGAAGTGGTATGTGCATCTGTGAATCGCATGCCTTGGGCAGCAAGTCTATCAATATTGGGTGTGGGCAAAACGCTACCGGGATTATTCACTGATACATCACCAAAGCCAAGATCATCTGCTAAGATGTAAACTATATTAGGTAATGTGTTTTTGGACTGAGCCAATAAACACTGTACTGAAAATAATAAGCCAATCAGACCCATTATTCTAAATACCTTATTTGCTTTTTTCATATGCTGCATCTTAGAATTGATTATTGTACTTTATCTGATTTTTGAACCCCGTATTTGTAATTTTTGAGAAATGTTTGCATGATTGATTTGGGAAGTTCCAGTCTATCTCCTGTTTGTTTCATGTGTTCCCTTAACAAGACCAATAGCTCTTCTGTCTTAGAAGCAAAGTCCTTGTTGAAAGCCAGGTTTTCTTTTTCACTTGCATCTTTTATAAGGTTATACATTTCAACATATGCTTCATCCTTGAACATATCAACCGTTAATTTATAGTCTCCCATTACTACGCAACGTTGAGAACTACCTAAGGAACCATTACCATCGTATTGCAGGAATATGGCTTTCCTTTCTATTGACTTTCCATGTACAAGAGGCAATAGAGAAACCCCATCCATTTTGTTGGGATTTTTAATGCCATTCAAAGCCAAAACGGTTGGAAGAAAATCTATCAAACTAATAACTTCATTAGATTCTTTGATATTTGATTTTATAGATTGGGGTAATTTTAAAAGAAATGGCACACGTGCCGATTCTTCATACATGCACATTTTCTGCCAAAGTGAATGACTACCCAACATCTCACCATGATCAGCTGTAAATAAAATAGTAGCTTCTTCATAAATGCCTGCCTCTTTTAAAGCAGCGATTAATCTACCTACTTCATCGTCCAATAATTTTACCAATCCAAGGTATTTGGTCCAAATTTGCCCCCACTGATCCCGATTATATCTTGACCCGATAAAACCTGTAAGATTGTACATCTGTAAGGGTGATTGACCAGGATACCATTCTCCAACATTTGCTGGCAATACAAAATCATTCAAATGATATTTAGAGAAATAAGGCTCAGGAATACTAAATGGCGGGTGTGGTGCCAAAAACATGGCGTTTAACAACAAATGTTTTTTAACGTCTCTGTTTTTAATAGCCTTGATGGCTTCATTGGCAATATAATGATCCAAGAAAAAGTCAACTCCTTCTTTGTACAATCCAGTTGCTGGGGTTGAATAGGAACGCAATTGGGTATGGGT
>CAIZMD010000244.1 GCA_903933995.1 uncultured Bacteroidota bacterium | reverse complement strand
TGAGCACAAGATTGTGCCCCATATTGTGGACCAATTGGTGGCGGGTAAATCCATGGCCTTGATTACAGACGCTGGTACTCCTGGAATTTCTGATCCGGCTTTTTTATTGGTCAGAGAATGTATCAAACAAAATGTGGTTGTCAATTGCCTGCCTGGTGCGGCAGCTTTTGTTCCGGCCTTGGTCAATAGCGGGATCCCCACCAATCGGTTTGTGTTTGAAGGGTTCTTGCCCATGAAAAAAGGAAGGCAAACCCTGCTCAAGCAATTGGCCTTAGAAGAACGCACCATTATCTTTTATGAAAGCCCCATGCGTTTGGTTAAAACCTTGGAAGAAATGGCCCAATACTTAGGACCAGAGAGGCTTTGCTGTGTTAGCAGAGAGCTGACTAAAATGTTTGAAGAGAACAAAAGGGGCAGTCTTTTAGAAGTAGCTGCCTACTTTAAAGAGAAAACCGTAAAAGGTGAAATTGTGGTGGTGGTGGCTGGCAAGGATTAATCCTTTTTCCATTTTCAACTTTATTCCTGAAATTTATCGTCTAAAACTACACTATGCGGAAACTGTTTTTTTTCCTATTGTCTTTTTTATTGGTAAGCAACTTGTTTGCCCAGCCCGATCGCTGGCAGCAAAAGATCAAGTACAATATCAATGTGAATATGGATGTTGTGACCAATCGCTTTAGCGGAACAGAGAAAATTGAATACATCAATAATTCTCCAGACACCCTACATAAAATCTTCATTCATCTTTATTGGAATGCTTTTCAGCCCAATAGTAGTATGGACGTACGCAGTAGAGAATTGGGAAAAAATACCTTGACCAATCGCCGTGGAGATCAAACGAAAGATTGGGATGGTCGCGTGCAAGATCGCATTAGCAAATTGACTCCTGAAGAAATTGGCTACCAAAAAGTAAAAAGCCTAAAAATTAACGGAAAAGAACAACAGTTGTTGGAGCATGAAACCATTTTGGAAGTGCGTCTTGACAAAGGTTTGGCGCCAAAAAGCAAGACCTTGATTGATTTGGATTTTGAAGCACAAGTGCCCAAGCAAATCAGAAGAAGTGGTAGAGACAATGCAGAAGGCATCAGGTATAGTATGAGCCAATGGTATCCTAAAGTGGTAGAATACGATTACCAAGGTTGGAATGCCAATCCTTATATAGCCCGCGAATTCTATGGCGTTTGGGGAGATTTTGACGTGAAGATTAGCATAGACAAATCCTATATGATTGCTGCTACTGGTGTGTTACAAAATGCCAACCAAATTGGTTTTGGATTTGAGACACCGGGCACCAAGGTTCCTGTGAACAATGGCAAGACCAATACCTGGAATTTTACAGGTAGTAATATTCATGACTTTGTTTGGGCAGCTGATCCAACCTTTAAACACCTCTCTAAAAAAACGGCTTCAGGAGTCATGTTGCATGTGTTCTACAAACCCACAGATGCCAAAGGCGATTCTGCCTGGAGCAATGTATTGTGGGCTGCAGATAAAGTGTTACCCTATATTGAAAAACGTTTTGGTAAATACCCTTATCCCCAGTACAGTTTTATTCAAGGTGGAGACGGAGGTATGGAATATGCCATGGCTACTTTGTTAAAAGGTCCAGGTCTTGGAACCGTGATACATGAGTGGATGCATAGCTGGTACCAACAAATCATGGGTACTAACGAGAGCTTATTCCCATGGATGGATGAAGGTTTTACGGATTATGCCACTGGAGAAGTATCGGACTTTTATTATCAGGTTTGTGCTGGTCAGTCACCCTTTACCAGCGATGCTGCTAAAGCAGGCATCCTTCGTATGAATGAGCTAAATAAATCAAGACTTCCAGCTAAACAATCTGGTAGTTATGAAAGCTATTTTAGCTTGGCCAAGTCTGGCTTAGAAGAACCCATGAGTACCCATTCTGACCACTATAATACCAACTATGCGTATAGCTCAGCCGCTTATTCCAAAGGCTCTACATTTATTGGTCAGTTAGGCTATATTGTCAGTGATAGTGTTAGAGATAAGATCATGTTGAATTACTATGACCAATGGCATTTCAAACACCCAAATGTCAATGACTTTATTCGTGTGGCTGAAAAGACTAGTGGATTGGCTCTGCAGTGGTACAAAGAATATTTTGTCAACAGCACCAAGACCATTGATTATGCCGTGGGCGATATTGGTTTGAATGGAACCAATACCAGTATCACTATTAAACGTATTGGTAAAATGCCCATGCCTATTGAAGTGCTCCTGACCTTTAAAGACGGCAGCAAAGAATTGCACTATATTCCTTTAGACCTGATGTTTGGTCAAAAGCCAGACGAGTCTGCGGGGGTTACAAGAACTGTTCACAAAGAATGGCATTGGACGCATCCGGAATACCAAGTTGAAACAACCAGAAGTATCAAGGATTTAAAGTCTATAGAAATTGATCCAACACAAAGGCTTGCTGATATTAATAAGTCAAATAACAAGTTGGTTATTCCTGATTAAGAATATCTTGTTCCAATAAAAAAGGTCAAAACGCGAAAGCATTTTGACCTTTTTTAATTTACCAAATGGGCTTAATTTCTTGCCGCGT
>CAIZMD010000243.1 GCA_903933995.1 uncultured Bacteroidota bacterium | reverse complement strand
TTGCAGATCCTTTGAAAGGGTTACAAGCTTTTTTGGAATCAAAAGAAAAGGTTTATGGGATGCAAATAGTCCAAGACTTTGTCAAGGATACCATTTTGGTGAGTACCAAAAAAATGCTTACCAGTCAACCAAGCCAAGCCACTATACTAGAAATGATTGATCAAGTAAAAAAATATGCCCAATCTACCGGTGCAAAACAAACTGGATTTCCCATGTTAAATGTGACGGTTTTAGACAGCACACATTTTCAAACCATGGTGGCAATACCTGTAGACAAGCAAGTACCTGAAACTGCCAGTTTTTCTTGGAAGCGCATGGTGGCAGGGAAAATCCTGATTGGAGAAATTAAAGGTGGTTCAGTTAAGGCCGAAGCTGCCATGAAGCAAATGCAATTATATGTGCAGGATTACCATATTACATCGCCTGCCATTCCATTTTATTCTTTTGTAACAGATAGAGCCATGGAGAAAGACAGCACAAAATGGATTACACGGATCTACTATCCAGTTATGTAATAGCATTTGCTTACATTTAATTATTACCCGCCCGCCCCGGCATAGAAATAGAAAATAATGCACAAGCACTTAGTGCTGATAAACTTCCTATTGTTCCTACTGTTGGGATATACCACAGATACCCAGGGGCAGGCCTGTGCCATTAGTGAATTTGCAAAACAGTATACGGGTCAGGAATCTCAGACAGTTGTAAAACCTGTTCTTACCAAAGAAAAAGAATTACTCAATTTGGGTAATATCAATTATTTGCAATCAGGTAAAGTTCATAATGATGGATGGGTGAGTTTATTTACAAAATCAGGTTCTGCTATTTGGTCTAAACGCTATAGCATCCCAGGTTATGATTTGCTCCAATTCAATGACATGATAGCTGCATCAGATACCAGCTATTTGATTACAGGAACCGTTCAAACTTATTGGGGTGTAACTGACCCAGCACCACCCAATCCTAACTGGGGTATTTTAATGATGATTGATAGGTATGGCAATATTCTTTGGACAAAAAAAATGGACCAAGGTTTTATATCAGGAGTAGAATCTACATTTTTACAAAATGTTCTAAAAGCCAGTAATGGAGATTATATAGTCAGTGCTGTTGCCTGGAAAAATTCGCCGCTCAACACTAAGTCAATTATTTTACGCATAGATCCCAATGGAAATATTGTTTGGCAATCCATTGCTAATTCTACTGTGTTTGAATTCAAGTATAATTTGAGCAATCAATTAATCCAATCCAATGATGGCAAAGAAATCATCAGTGCAGGAATCATGGACCAGCGTTTACTCAATAGAGATTCTATTTTAAAAGTCAATTACTATTTTTCAAGTTTGGATTTTGCCACCGGCAAATTCAAATGGGAAAGAACCTTGAATATTCGTCGTCAAGCATCCAATGTTTTTTTCAATGAAGGAACGGTTCGTCAAATACAACAACTACCCAATGGAGACCTATCATTTTTAGGCTTCGCCGATACCAATTACCTAATGATCCCTCCTATTACAACCAAGGCTGTTAATATGATTACCTCTTCTACAGGAGTTGTCAAAAATATCATTGGTTACCAAACCAGTGAGAAAGGTAGTTTTATGGTAGAC
>CAIZMD010000242.1 GCA_903933995.1 uncultured Bacteroidota bacterium | reverse complement strand
TGTACAAGGGTATTGAGGAACCGGTTAATCTGGCCATTAGAAAATCCAGGTTATTGGAGAAAAGGAAATAAAAACAATATGAAAAGGTTTTTCAGTTTTATTCTGTTTTTAGTATTGCTAGCCACAAATGGCATGGCCAATAACGCTGCGGCTCCTGGTCAAGTAGAGATTGGTATTTCCCCAACTGAAAAATCAGGGATTTTCAATTACAAGAAAAGAATCAAGTACAAGCTGGATATTAAAAACGGCACCAAGGTTGATCAGGTTGGTACCCTCTATTATGAATTAAAAAGCGTAGATGGAGAAAGCCTTTTAGAAAGAACATTTGATATTAATATTCCCTCTAAGAAAGCCATTAACAATGACTTTGAAATACCTTTTGAAACACCAGGTGCGTATCTGATTAAATTCACCGTTGTTTTAAACAAAGTAAAAAGAGAATTTAATTTCAGCTTTGATTTTGTAACGGGTGAAAAACCCGATAAAGCCGCCGAAAGAGCCGCCAGCAAAAACAGCAAAGAAATGTTTGATGCTGAATTGGATGGTGAGATGGAAGGCGAAATAAAAATTACCATGAAGCCTGGTAATATTGATGGCATTTTTGTAGGAAGGTCCAATATTCACTATGATGTAAACCTGCAAAATACCTATAAACTGGCTCAGACAGGTACCATTGGTTATCAGATCAAAGACGCTATTCATGGTAAAATAGTATCTGAAAAAATCTTTGATATTAAGCTAGCCAAGAGAAGCAGTAAGAGACTCAGCTTTAATATATCGCCACCGGTAAAACCAGGGATATATAATATTGAAGTGGCTGTTAATACCACTACTTATGATGATACCACCCATTATACTTTTGGATATGAGATTGGCCAAATGACCAGCCCTTTTCATAGACCAGATGATTTTGATGATTTCTGGAAAGCAGCCATGGATGAATTGGCCACTGTTAACCCTGCCTACAAAATTGAAGAAGACTTTGAAAAAAGTACAGCCAAACACAAAGTTTATCGGGTAGAAATGTCTTCTCTTGATGATGTTCGCATTTATGGTTGGTTAAGTATTCCTACTACACTATTGGGTAGTAAGTTTCCGGTGCTAGTGGGTTATAGTGGTTATCACGTAATGCTGAAGCCGCTTTACTTTGATGAATTTGCCAGCTTTATGCTCAATGCCCGCGGTGCAGACAAAGAAGCCTTTAAAGAATTGAATCCGGAAAACATTGAGATGATTGTATTCAATGTACACGACCCTATGAAATACATTTATAGGTCTATGTATATGGATTGTATTAGGGCAGTGGATTTTATTTTTGCCAACGAAGACATGGGTTTTGATTTAAAACGCGTGGCAGTATTTGGAGGTAGCCAGGGCGGATCCCTTTCTTTAATGGTGGCTGGTTTATTGGGTTCAAAGATTCAAACCTGCATGGCAGATAACCCTACTTATTGTGATTTTCATTTGAACATGGAAATGCAGGATAATATTAGAGAAGAGTCCTTTATCATTAAAAACTTTAATCGTTATCTAGACGAGAATAAGAATACCATGACCAAGGAAGATCTGTTGAATAACCTCAGTTATTTTGAGATTCAAAATTTTGCTCCCAAGATCAAGTGTTCTGTATTGTTGGGTATTGGTTTATTAGACCCCTTGGCTCCTGCCGTAACCACTATTGGCATGTACAATAAGCTGAATCCAGAAGTGATTAAAATGAGTGAAATCTATACTTTCCCTGAACTGGCTCACGAAGTACCTGATAGACATAATACTTTCAAGAGTATTTGGTTCTATGAAAAACTAGCAAAGGGAAAAAAATAAAATTGGCATCATGAATAAACAATTGGCTTTCTTATTGATGATCATTTTGCTTGGGTTCACCCTGCAGGTTAAAGCCGACTGGCCTGTGGGTAAACATAGGTGGATTTTAACTCCTTCCTATACCTATTCTCAGTCTACTAAATTTTTTAATGCAGATAGACAGGTAGAAAACTCTCCTTTTAATGGAAAATTCTCCTCACACAC
>CAIZMD010000241.1 GCA_903933995.1 uncultured Bacteroidota bacterium | reverse complement strand
TCTATCCTTTCAGTTCATCATAAAAAATTACTTTTGCCCCCTTAAATCATTTTTCAACCATAAAGTCTCCAAAATGAGTAAAGGACCCGTATCCCAATTCATACAACACCATTATCGCCATTTTAATGCAGCAGCTCTAATAGATGCAGCAAAAGGCTATGAAACCCATTTGTTAGAAGGTGGTAAAATGCTGGTTAGCTTGGCTGGCGCCATGAGTACGGCAGAGCTGGGAATTAGTCTGGCCGAAATGATTAGACAAGACAAGATTGCCATTATTAGCTGTACGGGTGCCAATTTGGAAGAAGACGTGATGAACTTGGTAGCGCATAGCCATTACAAGCGTGTGCCCAATTACCGTGACCTGACTCCCCAAGACGAGTGGGATTTGTTAGAAAACCATTATAACCGTGTTACCGATACTTGTATTCCTGAAGAAGAAGCTTTCCGACGTTTACAGAAGCACTTGGTAAAACAATGGAAAGATGCAGAAGCCAATGGTGAGCGCTATTTCCCACACGAGTTCTTATATAAAACTGTTTTGTCTGGCGAATTGGAACAATACTATGAGATTGATCCAAAGAATAGCTGGATCATTGCAGCAGCTCAGAAAAATATTCCAATTGTGGTTCCAGGTTGGGAAGACAGTACCACCGGAAATATTTTTGCTAGCTATGTGATCAAGAATGAATTAAAAGCATCTACCGTAAAAAGCGGGATTGAATACATGGTTTGGTTAACCGAATGGTATAGAGCCAATAGCGGTGGAAAAGGCGTTGGATTCTTCCAAGTGGGTGGTGGTATTGCCGGAGACTTTCCAATTTGCGTAGTACCTATGATGTACCAAGATTTGGAATGGCATGATGTTCCTTTCTGGAGCTATTTCTGCCAGATCAGTGACTCTACTACTTCTTACGGATCTTACTCTGGTGCGGTTCCCAATGAAAAAATTACTTGGGGCAAGCTAGACATTCACACGCCCAAGTACATTGTGGAAAGTGATGCAACCATTGTTGTTCCTTTGATTTTTGCTTATTTGTTGGGTTGGTAATCTAACCTGGTAAACATAAAAAAACCTCAGTCCACAAAGACTGAGGTTTTTTATTTGCCTTCGGCGATATTATCTGCCTGGCATATTCAATTTCAAATCACGCTTCAACATATTGTCTCTGTTGGCAATTTCCCATGAAGTATGGAAGATCATCATAACGCGTTTTTGCATGAGGTCAAAATTGATTTTCTCAATAGTATCAGTTGGTTGGTGATAATCTGCCAATAACATACCATCATAGAAGAATAAAATGGGTACTCCTTTTTTTGCAAAATTGTAATGGTCGCTTCTGTAGTAAATAAAGTTCTTGTCATTAGGATCATCATACTTGTAATCCAAAGTGATTTTAGAAGAATTGGCATTAGCCGCTTCATTGATAATTGGGAGGTCAGTACTCAATTTATCATGCCCAATTACATATACATAGTTCAATGAATCAGCGGTTTTGCGCTCAGTATCTACTCTACCAACCATGTCAATATTTAGATCAGCAGTAGTTTTCTCCATTGGATAAATGGGGTGTTCAGAATAATATTCAGAACCCCAAAGTCCTTTTTCTTCTCCAGAAACCGTCATGAAGACAATGCTTCTTCTAGGACCCTTGCCTTTTTTGGCTGCAGCTGCCCATGCTTCTGCCATTTGCATCACGCCTACGGTACCTGAACCATCATCATCTGCACCATAATAGATCACATTTCCACGTTTGCCTAAATGATCATAGTGACCAGTAACAAAGAGGTATTCGTCTTTTTTATCAGTGCCCGGTAACAATGCTACCACATTACTACTTTCTAAGTTCTCAGTTGTTTTAGTAGCAGCCAATTTTAGTTCGGCTACATAATTGCCTTTTTTCAAGTTTTTGAAGTCAGCAACGCTCAATTGACTAGTTCTACCAACAAGTGCAGTAGCTACTTCTGTAGAAATTGTGGCCATTAAAAATCCAGCTGCGTCATTTTTACGCAGGTACATACTGCCTTTTACAGGTGTAGGGTTCTTTCTAGGAAAGTCAGCAGAAATCACCAGCAAACCTGCAGCACCTTTTGTCATAGCTACGCGCATTTTAGCAAAAGAAGAAGCAGGATTGGTATTCATGCCTCTACCTTGGGCGGGAGCAGCAGCAGTAGCACTTCCTTCTAACACCAAAACAACCTTGCCCTTAACATCTAAGTTGGCGTAGTCATTGATTTTGTTAGCAGAATCCACTATACCATAACCAGCAAAAATAGTATTGTTATACCCCCAGTCGCCACTACCAATGGTTTGAAGAGAAAAACTATAATCTTTATCCCATTCAAAATTTCTACCATTTACGCTCAATTTTTTATTAGTCAAAGCGTCTTGGTAAACAGGATACAATTGCTGATAGCTATCTCCATTTCCTGGTTTTAATCCCATTTTCTTGAATTGGGCTTCAATATAGGCGGCTGCTTTTTTCTGTCCTGGTGTGGCGGTTTCACGTCCTTCCATTTCAGCACTAGCAATCACGGATAATTTTTCTTTTAATCCTTGTTGGGTAATCAGTGACCCGTACTTAGTCAGGTCTTCTTTGCTTTGAGCAAAAGCCATACTGCCTATCAAGGGAAGGCAGAGGAATAACAGTTTTTTCATTTCTCAGTTTTGGTTTATAATTATTCGCAAGCTATTTTATTCACACGGGTAGCATGTCTACCGCCTTCAAATTCAGTGCTGATAAAGGTTTCCACCATTTGTTGCGCTACATGTACAGATACAAAACGGGCAGGGATACAAATAATATTGGCATTATTGTGCTGGCGAATCAGTAAAGCCACATCATTCTGCCAACATAGTCCGGCACGGATCTGCTGGTGTTTGTTAGCCGTAATGGCTACTCCATTGGCACTACCGCATAACAAAATTCCGCAGGCTGCTGCTCCTTGTTCTACAGCGCTTGCTACAGCGTGTGCATAGTCAGGGTAATCTACAGAATCAGAAGAATAGGTACCATAATCCTTAACAGCAATTCCTTTTGCTTCTAAGAAGCCAATCAGGTTTGCCTTGTATTCCAAACCCGCGTGATCGCTGCCTATGGCAATGGGTTTGCTACTGTCAAAAACAAAAGACATGTACATTCAGGTTTAATAGGTGCCGAAGTTAATTGTTTGCACTTATCTCAGCTCAAAAAAAGTATCAATGGATAAAGCTTATTTGATTAGCTCCATTCTTCCTTTTCCTTGGCCTGTTCTTTCTTATAAACGCGAGCAGAAACAATAATGCTCAATTCATACAGCAGGAATAAAGGAATAAATACAATCAATTGACTCATCCAGTCTGGGCTAGGTGTAATAAAGGCAGCTACTAAAAGGATGACTACAATGGCATATTTACGTGTGCTACGCAGAAAGCTTGGAGTAATTAACCCAATCCTAGTAAGGATAAAAGCAAGTACGGGCAATTCAAAAGCCAGTCCGCAACCTAGGATAATATTGGTCAAATTGTCTACATAATCAGCAAAAGTAGGTCTGGTGGTTAGCATTCCCTTGGTACCCAATTGGAATCCTCCCAAAAAGTTAAAGGTGAAAGGACCTAGCAAAAAGAAGCCAAAAGCACCACCTAAAAAGAAAAAGAAAGACACCCAGAATATGATAAATCGGGTATTCTTGGTTTCAGCGTCTTTTAGAGCGGGTTTAACAAAGCGCCAGAATTCCCAGAAGATATATGGAAAAGCTGCAATTACGCCACCCACTAAGGCAATAGAAATAGCTCCTAGGAACTGACCACCAAATGTAGTGGTTTGCATTTCAACCTTAACTGGAGGCATACACAAAGCATCGCCAATATGGGCCCAATGGCTAAAATTGCACAAAGCCCTATAGCTGATAAAATCCGGGTTTACGGGCCCAAGAATAATATAATCAAAGATCCAGTCCCTATAAATAAAAATGACCGTAGCCATGACCAAGATGGCCAAAACGGAACGAATGATATGGGAACGCAGTTCCTCCAGATGATCTATAAAGGTCATCTCTGCTTTTTCTGAATCGGGATTTCTATTGAATAAAGCCATTGTTCTGATAGCGGTTATGGGCGGCAAAGTTAGGGGCAAGTCCTGCTCAAAGGGCAGTTATGGCAACAACTTATTTTAAAATCTTCATTTTAACCATTTCTATACGGGTGTCACTCACGGCAACCACGTCAAATTTATAGTGGCCAATAATGATATTTTCTTTCAATTTAGGAATGGTTTCGTGTTCATTAATAATATAGCCACTTAGGGTTTCAGAGTCTGCTACTGGAAAATCCAGTTTGTATTTCTCATTTAAATAATCCAATTCTAACCTACCTGAGAATAGGAATTCATCCTCGGTTAATTGCTTTTCTTCAAATTCTTCTACGTCATATTCATCATGGATTTCTCCAAAAATCTCTTCTAAAAGGTCTTCCATGGTCACAATCCCAGCTGTTCCACCAAATTCGTCTACCACCCAGGCAATGCTCCTGCGTTCCTTGGTAAACTTATTCATCAGGTCAGTGGCGCTCATACTTTCAGGAACCACCATCATGGGGTGCATGATAGATTGAATGCTAGCCGGTTTTTGAAACAGGTCTAATTGGTGTACATAACCCAGAATATTGTCAATATTATCGTCATAGACCACCAACTTGCTCAATTGGGTATTGATAAAATGGGTTTTCAATGCTTCAATACTCTCGTGAATTTCAATGGCTTCAATTTCTGTTCTGGGAACCAAGCACTGCCTAATTTTTACCATAGGCAGACTTAACGCATTTTCAAAAAGCTCAGTATTTAATTCAGGATTGTCTTCATCCTGTTCCTTGGTTTGCTGAAAAAAATGCTCCAGATCCACTTTGTTAAAAGCTTCATTCTTGTCATTCAT
>CAIZMD010000240.1 GCA_903933995.1 uncultured Bacteroidota bacterium | reverse complement strand
CTGAACGGAAAGTAGGAACAATCACGTGTTTATTGCTTATATAAAAATTGGCATAAGAAGCAGGAAGACGTTGGTCTTCATAAATCACCGCATCTGGCATGGGTAGTTCTACTATGTTCAATTGCTTTCCACTGATTAAACGCATGGCTTTTAATTGCTTCAAATTGGTTTGCAAAAGCTCATAGTTCTCATCTTGCTGGTCTGATTCAACAACCGTAATCACAGTGTCTTCATTTACAAAACGAACCGTATCATCAATATGGCCATCCGTATCATCTCCAACTATACCATCATCTACCCAAAGAATTTGATCAACCCCATAAAAATTACAGAGATAGTCTTCAATCTGTGATTGGTTTAAATGGGGGTTTCTATTTTCATTGAGTAAACAAGCTTTAGAAGTCATTAAACTTCCTTTCCCATTAAATTCTACAGAACCTCCTTCCATAATAATTCCAGGATGAAATACGGGTAGATTAAAATGTTTCCCAATCAAAGTTGGAATCACATCATCCAAATCATAGGGCGGATATTTATTACCCCATGCATTGTAATTCCAGTCTACAATTACTTTTCTATCTGGTGCAGATTCGTTAATCAGAAAAGCAGGTCCATGGTCTCTACACCATGCATCATTGGTAGGATGCATAAAAAAAGAGACCTTGTTTAAATCAACAGCAGCTTGATTCAAATACCCTATAGCAAAGGATTTCATGGCTTCGTCCACCACATTTATCCTAACCTCTTCACCCAGAGTAAGGTATTTGATAAACTGTGCGTAGTTAGGATAAATGCTATCAATCTTACCAGGCCAACTGGCTTCTTTGTGCGGCCAACTTAACCAGGTTGCCAAATGAGGTGC
The DNA here is from genome assembly GCA_903933995.1 of uncultured Bacteroidota bacterium. Taxonomy (GTDB): domain Bacteria; phylum Bacteroidota; class Bacteroidia; order Chitinophagales; family Chitinophagaceae; genus Sediminibacterium. The sequence continues at coordinate 1,380 of CAIZMD010000240.1, read as the reverse complement.
AAATTCTGCAGGAAATTTATATCCCAATGATGCAGGAAGTATGCCGCTAGTATCTTTTAATGACATGTGTATCTTTTAGTCTTCGTCAATAAAACGTTTGGTAATGGGTTGATAAGAATCAATTCTTCTATCACGTAAAAAAGGCCAGTGTGTTCTATACCTATCAGTTTCTTTGGTATCAATTGTCACTACTGCAACTTCTTCCAGATCATGAGAGGCTTTGTATATTAAAGATCCAAAAGGATTACTCACAAATGAACCACCCCAGAACTGCATAGCGCCATCTTGCTCTAATCCAACCCTATTCACACTAACCACGTGTACGCCATTGGCAACTGCATGACTTCTCTGAATAGTTTGCCAGGCGTTGTATTGCTCGGTATTGGTTGCTTCATCTTGTGAAGTGGCCCAACCAATAGCAGTTGGATAAAACAATACTTCAGCACCCATTAAAGCAGTAATTCTTGATGCTTCTGGGTACCATTGGTCCCAGCAAATTAACACACCTAATTTGGCATACTTGGTTTGGAATACTTTATAGCCCAAATCGCCCGGCGTAAAATAGAATTTCTCATAATAAGCCGGATCATCAGGAATATGCATTTTGCGGTATTTACCCAAATAAGTACCGTCTGCATCCAAAACAGCAGTAGTATTATGATATAAGCCCTCTGTTCTTTTTTCAAACAAAGACGCTATAATCACCACTTTTAATTCTGCGGCTAACTGACTTAAGGTTTCTGTAGAAGGTCCTGGAATAGCTTCTGCCAATAGAAAATTTTCATAGGCTTCCACATCACAGAAATACAGGGATGTAAATAATTCTTGGAGACAAATAATTTGTGCCCCCTTTGCTGCTGCTTCCCGAACCTTAAGTACGGTTTTGGCCATATTGGCCTCTTTAGAAGCAGAACAGGTCATCTGAACCAATCCAATGGCAACTTTTGACATAGTTTAATAGTATTAGGTAGCTAGTTGAATGATATTATCAAGGCTTTTAATGCCAATCATTTTTTCTGAAATATAGCCTTCTGCATATTCCACACCAATTCTTTTACCCAACATCATGGCCCTAGCTTTCACGGATTCAATGAATTGAGGTGAGGAAATATAGGTTTGAGGTTCATTCAAATTAGGATTATAAAACTGGGTAGTATAGGCTAATACAGACTCAATCTTTTTTTCCATATGTTTTGAAATGTCTATCACAAAACTGGGTTGAATAAACCTATCTTGGATATAATGGAATACATAGGCTGGGCGCCAAGCTTCTTGAGCTATCCCATCAATTTGGGTTTCAATTTTACGCAAACCAGAAAGAAAAGCAGCGTCTGAAATTAACTTAGCACTTCTTCCATGATCTGGATGTCTGTCTTCGGG
>CAIZMD010000239.1 GCA_903933995.1 uncultured Bacteroidota bacterium | reverse complement strand
TCCATGGTTTTAAAGAAGGTGTGGAATTTGAAGGTGGTAGAAGCTACACCGTTAAGTTTGACAAGCCTGTTAAAGAAGAAGAAATTCGTTCAGCCTTGAAAACAACTTTTGTTGAAGACGTTATTACTAAGACAGTTGGTTCTAATAAACAGATAAATATCACTACAGCCTATAAAATCAAAGAAAGCGGCAATAACGTAGATTCATTGGTTGAAAACATGTTGTACACTGGATTGAAACCATTTATTCCATCTACTGTTACTTTCTCTGAATTTGAAAGCAAATACAAACAAAGTTCTCAAACCGTTCTACCAACCATTTCAGATGACCTGAAAGCAGGTGCTGCTAAAGCGGTAATCTTTGGTATGATTATTATTTGTTTGTACATCTTTATCCGATTCCGTGACTGGCGTTATTCATTGGGAACTATTTTCTCCCTATTGCATGACGTGTTTGTAACATTGATTGTATTTAGTTTCTTGAGAGATTTTGTTCCTTTCCCTCTTGAAATTGACCAGCACTTTATTGCAGCGGTGTTAACCGTAATTGGTTTCTCTATGAACGATACCGTAATTGTTTACGATAGGATTCGTGAAGACAGCAAATTGATGAAGGGTGAGTCAAATGCTACCATCATCAACCGAGCCATCAATGAAACTTTGAGCCGTACCATCATGACTTCATTAACCGTATTCTTAACCATCTTGATCCTCTTCATCTTTGGTGGAGAAGTAACTAGAGGTTTTGCTTTCGCGATGTTAATTGGGGTAATTACCGGTACTTACTCTTCTATCTTTGTGGCGGCACCAGTCTTGGTGGATTTTGCAAAGAACAAACCATTAGGTAGTTCTGTAACTAAGAAGTAATCTACACTTGAATAGTAAAAGCCCCGTTTGAAACGGGGCTTTTTTTTGCATTAATCTGTCGACTTATTTAAGAACGATTCAATCCAATGTTGTAAGCCAAATTAAAGGGTTGCGGATAGGAAGATTTCTAATCACTTCTTGGTTCTGCGGAAAATGCTCCAGCTTTTTCCAGAGCATTAACCAATCCGATTCTTGAAATGCTTGATACCCAAATATCAAAAAGGGCTGAGCAATGGGCCATTGATCCCAATACATCACGTCTTTGGCATAAGACCAAGTTGATTTATTATGAACAAATGGAACCATAAACTGAATGGCTTTTTGTAAACTGCTCCCATTGGTTAATTGGTATTGCAAAACGGAAGGGTTATCCTGTTTCAACAAATGAGCAATCGTGGTCATTGCGTCAAGATTAAATAAGGAATAACCATAAGGTTTGGTTCTTTTTAACTCCAATGGGAATGACCCATCCAAAGCTAATTGGCCAGGTAAAAGAATTTGCTGATAACGCATAGAACAGTCTTTGATCAAAGAATCGTTCTTTGTTAATTTGGCAAAACTCAAAACCTGCATTACCCAACAAGTGGCGTGATTATTTTTGGCGTCTCTCTCCTCTTTTCCATAAGGATGATGGGTAACCCACTGAAGATAATCGGCAAACCATTGTTTCATGGATGTCAATTCTTTTTCTGGAATCATTCCCGCTTTTTCTAAAACCCTAATAGACTGGGCAACTTCCATCATTTGAATCATATCTATGATACCCACACCTCTACCTGTTACTTTTCCTTTAATAGCTTGTGCATATAATAAAGCGGGATTCATCCTTGTGGCCGTATCCACAAACCAAGCCTTCAAATGCTTTAAACCCGCCCTAGCATATTGGGGATTCCCAGAAATCAAATAAGCAGAAACCAAATTCCCCATCAGTTGACTAAACCGAATCATGGCTAGTCTGTGTTGCACAAAATTATTGGGATTGGTTTGACCATCTTTTTGAATATAAGGGCCTTGAGGATGGCTAGAATCGGGCCACCAATAATCTCCTTCTGAAAAAAAATCGTGTTTATTACCAGCAGATCTTTCAGCAAAATAAGCCGTTACCGTAATGGGCTTTTCTTGCAATGATTGATTTGCTTTTTGTAAAATTTGCTTGGCTAATACAGACTGAATTTCTTTTCCAGTTGTATTAAAAGCAATAGCGGTTTTCTGTGCCTGTAAAGTAGCAGAACAAGAAAAAAATAGGATAGCCATATTTAGTTGAAACTTCATGATAGACCGTTTAGCGTTTCCTTGATCTCTTTTAAAAATTCTGTCACTTTTTGTTTGGGATCACCTTTTCCAAGGGTTTCAATAGGTATGAATCCCCGGTAATTAGATGCCAAAATCATTTTCAGAACTTTGGCTACATCTGTCTTAACAGCTAATCCATTTACATACATTGCTTCTTTTAATTGCCAGTTCACGGCCAAGGGAATACTGTCTTGAATTTGTGAAAATGGATCCCCTTGCTGGTAACTTCCAATATCCAAAACCAACCCAAACCATTCCCTATTGACTAATTGAAACAGGTCTTTTACCTGTTGGGCATTCTTGATAAAATCGTTGTGGTTTTGGAGCGCTACAATTACACCATGTGCCTGACCAAAGTCTACACATTCCTGTATGTCTTTTGCCATCCAAGCAGCAATGGCTTCCCAACTATATCCTTTGGGTATATCAACCCCTGAAAAAATCCTGATAACAGGGGCACCCAATTTTGATGCCACCAGGATCCAATCTTTGACTAG
>CAIZMD010000238.1 GCA_903933995.1 uncultured Bacteroidota bacterium | reverse complement strand
TGTTAGCGTTAAAATATTTATTGAAAAATCCTATTAAGCTGTTAAGGCATTGGGCTTTGTTTTACCTTTCCAATATGATGATCAAAAATTTTAAACAGGGTCTTGCTGTATTTGTTTTTCTCTGCTCAAGTCTTTTTGTGGTTGCTCAGAATCCACCATTCTATAAAGAGATTCAAGCCTTTAAACAAAAAGACAGTATTAGTTTTCCGGCTAAGGATCAAATTCTATTGGTAGGTAGTTCTTCTTTTACCAAGTGGACCGATGCTCAATCCTATTTTCCAGAACACCCATTGATTAATAGGGGATTTGGTGGATCATCTTTACCAGACATGATTAGATATGTGAATGATGTGGTTATAGCTTATGCACCAAAACAAATTATTATCTATTGCGGGGAGAATGATATTGCCGCTTCAGATACCGTAAAAGCAGCCCTAGTATTAGAACGTTTTAAAACCTTGTTTGGATTAATCAGAACGTCTTTGCCTAAGACGCCTATTTGGTTTGTTTCTATTAAACCATCGCCTAGCAGATGGAAAATGGAACCCGTGTTTTTGGAAGCCAATGCATTGATTAAAGCCTTCTTGAAAAAACAAAAACGCACTGGCTATATTGATATTCACCAAGACATGTTATTGGCCGATGGTTCTGTAGACGGCTCTTTGTTTGTAGGTGATAAATTGCACATGAATCCAAAGGGATATGCTATATGGCAAAAGAAAATGGCTCCTGTTTTGAAATAGCATTATTTGCTATCAAAATCAACCACCAACTTAGCTGATCTTGGATGCGATTGACAGGTAAGGATAAAGCCTCTGTCAATTTCATCTGGTTCTAATCCATAGACCACATCCATCTCAACTTCTCCTTCTAATAATCTGGCTTTGCAAGTACAACAAACACCTGATTTACAAGAGAAGGGAAGGTCAGCACCCTGGGCCATGGCGGCATCTAAAATGCTTGGTCCATTAGCGGCTAATGGAAAATCAAAAGCAATGCCGTCTAGTATTACTTGCACTTCACTAGTTGGTCCATCACTGATTAACTGCTTAGTAGTTTCTAATGTAGTACTGCTTTTTTGAGCAGTGGTAAATAATTCAAAATGGATTTTTTGAGCAGCTACTTTTTGTTCTGCCAGTGCCGTCCTAATGCTTGCTACCATTGCTTCTGGGCCACAAAGAAAAAAATCGGCTACCTGACTTAGGTGTAAATGGTGTTTGATGAGTTGCTCCAATTTTACTTGGTCAATTCTTCCAAAATTTAGATCTGCGTCAGTTTTCTCTCTAGAAAGAATATGGATTACGCTAAAGCGATGTAGGTATTTATCTTTGAGCGCTTCAAGGGCTTCTTTAAAAATAATGGACTTGCGATTCCTATTGCCATAGACCAAAGTAAAGCTACTATTGGGCTCTTGTGATAGAACAGTTTTGATGATAGAAATGATGGGCGTAATCCCACTACCTGCTGCAAATGCTGTATAATGATTTGCGGCTAGAGCGTCTGGTATGTGCTTGAATTTACCCATGGGTATTGCCAGTTCTACTAGCTCACCTACTTGTAATTTGTCATTGATATAATTGCTGCATACACCATTTGACAATCGCTTTACAGCAATACTGAATTCAGATTCATTTGGGCTACTGCAAATAGAGTAAGATCGGGTTTGCAATTGACCATCTATCTGAATTCTGATATTGAGGTATTGACCAGCAATAAACTGAAATTCAGAAGCAATATTTTCTGGGATCTCAAAAGAAACAACCACTGCATCAGCAGTTACACTTCTAATGTCTTTGACCTTAATTGGATAAAATCTCATGTAGGGTAATAGGTTTTATCGGTTCACCAAACCACCTACTAAAATGGAAATCAT
>CAIZMD010000237.1 GCA_903933995.1 uncultured Bacteroidota bacterium | reverse complement strand
GATTCACGTCTAACCATTTGTAACCACCTTGTTTTTCCATCACCATATTGTACATATAGGCCGATGCTCCACCCGGAACGTCTTCATCTATAAATACAATTCTATTGGTTTTCTTAAGTGATTCCACAATGGAATGATGAATATCAAATGGCAATAAGGTTTGAACGTCTACTATCTCACAACTAATGCCTTCTTTTTCTAAACGCTGTGCAGCTTCTTCAATAATTCGCAAGACTGAACCATAAGAAACAATAGTGATATCCGTTCCAGTTCTAATTACTTCAGGCTCTCCCAAAGGAATGGTATACTCCAATAAATTAGCTGGCATTTTTTCTTTGAGTCTATAGCCATTCAAACACTCAATCACAATAGCTGGGTCATTGGCTTGCAACAAAGTATTGTACATACCAACAGCTTGCACCATATTTCTTGGCACACATACATACAAACCACGGAGTGCATTAATCACCAAGCCCAAGGGCGATCCGCTATGCCAAATACCTTCTAGTCTATGACCCCTTGTTCTTATAATCAAGGGAACACTTTGCATACCACGTGTACGGAAATGCGTAGTGGCCACGTCATCACTCAAAGGTTGTAAACCATATAATAAATAGTCAAGGTATTGGATCTCTGCAATGGGTCTTAAACCGCGCAAAGCAAGGCCAATGGCTTGTCCTACAATGGTCAATTCTCTAATTCCGGTATCCATGATCCTATCCGGACCATGTTTGTCTTGTAACCCTGCAAAGCCTTGGTTTACGTCTCCAATATGACCCACGTCTTCACCAAACGCAAAGACTTTTGGATTGGCTGTAAAGAGGGCGTCAAAATATTTATTCAATACATCAAAGCCATTCACCATGGGTGCATCAAAAGAAATCAAGGGTTTTACTTGTGTTACTTTTAAAGCAGACTTAGGCGTTTCATTATACAAATGACTGGTATGCAAATATTCATTCTGTTGAATCAAGGCCTTATTATAAGACTTTAGTTCTGGAGCAGAAGGAGAATTAGGAGCTAATTCTAATGCCAGCGCTATGGCGCGATGTATATCACGCATCAATGGCTCCCGATTGGCCGTTAATTCTGTTACAATGAGTTGAATGGCATTGTAAACTTCCATGTCATTGATCATCATGGACTGAATTCTATTGGCAGCGTCTGCTACTTGGGTTTTAATAGGGTCTAAATATTTATTCCAAGCCAAACCTTTTTGTTCCCTTACATGTTCTTTTGCTTCCGCTTCAATTGCTATTAATTCATCATGACTACCTAAGTTATTTTCAATAACCCATTCACGCATTTTCTTGATACAATCCCATTCACGCTCCCATTCCAGTCTTTCTTGACTCTTGTATCTTTCATGACTTCCACTGGTAGAATGACCTTGAGGTTGTGTTACTTCTTCAACATGAAAGAGCACGGGCACATGAGTCTCTCTTACGCGCTGCAAAGCTTCTTCAAACACTTCGCACATACCCGCATAATCCCAAGCTTTTACCTTATAAATTCTAATTCCATTGGTGTCTTCTAATTTCTCTAAACCTTTTAATGCATCAGAGATAGACCCCTTGGTAGTTTGATAATTTTTAGGCACTGAAATTCCATAACCATCGTCCCAGACAAAAACGGCTAAGGGTACTTGTAATACTCCTGCAGCATTAATGGTTTCCCAGAAATGTCCTTCTGTGGTACTGGCGTCTCCAATGGTGCAAAAACAAATTTCATTACCATTATGACTCAGTGAATCCAATTTGCGTAGTTCTCTATTATTTCTAAAGATTTTAGAAGCAAAAGCCAGACCCAAGGCTCTTGGCATTTGCCCAGCCGTTGGTGCTATATCAGAAGAAATATTTTTCCGATTGGCCAGATCCATCCAATTCCCATTATCGTCTACAAATCGGGTAGCAAAATGGGAACTCATTTGACGTCCATAGCTAAATGGGTCATTATGCGGATCGGCATATAATTGAGCAAAGTATTGTTCTACACTGGCTAGTCCGGATGCAAACATAAAAGTCTGGTCCCGGTAATAGCCGCTTCTAAAATCGCCTTGGCGAAAAAATTTGGCCATGGCAACCTGTGCCACTTCCTTTCCATCTCCAAAAATGCCAAACTTGGCTTTGCCGGTTAAAACTTCTCGTCTTCCCAACAAAGAGGTTTCCCTGCTGATCACGGCAAAACGATAATCTTCCAACACCGCTTTCCTAAAACCTTCAAAAGAAAGCATATCGTTGGTTTGTTCCAAAGAAGTGGTTAGTTCCATAGTACAAAAATAACGTTAGAAGCTGAATAGACTAACAGAAATTAGTTTTCAAAAAGCCCTTATTTCTCAACAGTTTATCCCATAAAATCATTTCAGCCCTCAGATTAGGTGTTAAAGTACTGAAAATGGCAAAAAAAATGGCCAGTCTTGGTTTCAAAAAAAATAGAATTGGTACATTTAGGCCAAAATTCTCCCTATATGAAAAAGATCTTTGTACTGGCTTTGTCTTTCCTGTTAGCAGGATCTGCTTTTAGCCAGTCTGCCACTACAGCTCCTCAACCTAAAGAAATAGGTACAGTAATCGAATTTAAGAACGATGCCTATAATTTTGGCAAAATTGCCTATGGTAAGCCAGTTGAATATATTGTTGAATTTAAAAACATCAGCAAAGACACTTTGTCAATTTTACAAGCTCAGGCTGGTTGCGGTTGCACCACTCCTAGTTTTGTTCCTAATGAAAAATTTGGACCAGGACAAACCGTTAAAATGACTATCCGTTTTAATAGTAGTGTGGTGGGTGCTTTTACCCGTTATACAGACGTATATTTCACTGGCGGACTCACCAAAAAATTAAGTTTTACAGGAGAAGGTATTCAAGAAGCAGCCCCTGCACCAGCAACCAACAATGGTACTGCCAAGTCTAAACCAGCACTGATTCCAAACGGCAATTAATTTTTACAACATAGTACTATGAAATCATTACTTCTCTGTTTGGCAGTTTTTGCCACAAGTTTCAGTTTTGCTCAAACCGATATCAAGTTTAAAGAGCAAACACACAAATTTGGCAAAATTAAAAAAGGAGTTCCCGCTTCTTATACTTTTACTTATACCAATACCTCTGCAAAGCCTGTAGTCATTGAATTTGCTCAAGCTGATTGTGGTTGTACAGAACCCGTATATAATAAAGCGCCCCTACCAAAAGGACAATCGGCTACCATTAAAGTAACCTATAATGCAGCCATGTCTGGTATTTTCAAAAAGTCTGTGAATGTAAAATTTGCCCATAGCACACAACCTTATATCCTTACCGTAGAAGGGGAAGTATTAATGGACAAAGAAACCCAGGCAAAACTTGACGCAGCCAATAAAAAAGCAAAACCCAAGGCTTAATCTTTGCTTACAAATATTTAACAAACCATCCCAGCAATTGGGATGGTTTTCTTTTTTATACCCACAGGGCTCTATTATCTTTGCCCCATGTTACAAATTAGCCAACGCGGTCATGACATGCCCGCATCACCCATCCGCAAATTGGTTCCCTATGCCGAAGCTGCAAAAAAAAGGGGCACCAAAGTCTATCATTTAAATATTGGTCAACCCGATATTGCTACGCCTAAAATGGTCTTGGACGCAGTGCGCAATAGCGATTTTAAAGTGCTAGAATATAGTCATAGTGCGGGAAACGAAAGTTATAGACGCAAGTTAGTAGACTATTATAAGTCTGTTGGAATTGAAGTTGATCACAACCAAATCATCATTACCACAGGTGGTAGTGAAGCCATTCAATTTGGATTCTTGGCTTGTTTAGACGCGGGTGATGAAGTAATTATTCCAGAACCTTTTTATGCCAATTACAATGGATTTGCAGTAGCTGCTGGCGTAACCGTAGTGCCCATTACTTCACATATTGAAAATGGATTTGCCCTACCTCCTATTGCTGATTTTGAAAAGAAGATCACGCCAAGAACAAAAGCCATTGTAATCTGCAACCCCAATAACCCTACAGGTTACTTATATAGTATGGCCGAGATGGAACAGCTAAAAGAATTGGTGCTCAAACACAACCTTTATTTGTTTTCAGATGAAGCATATAGAGAGTTTTGCTATGAGGGTACACAAACTTCAGCGCTTCATTTAACGGGTATTGATGACCATGTTGTGATTATGGATACCATTAGCAAACGCTATAGTGCCTGTGGTGGTAGAATTGGTGCATTTGTTTGTAAGAACAAAGCAGTGCTTGATGCTGTGATGAAATTTGCCCAAGCCAGATTGAGCCCACCCAGCTTTGCCCAAATTGCAGGAGAAGCTGCCATTGACCTACCTGCAGATTATTTTGATACTACCAAGGCAGAATATAAATCTAGAAGGGATTTAATTGTCACCAGACTCAATGCCATGGAAGGTGTTTTCTGCCCGAATCCTGGAGGTGCTTTTTATGCCATGGCCAAATTACCCATTGATGATGCAGATATATTTTGCCAGTGGTTATTAGAAAGTTTTGATCATGAAGGCCAAACGGTGATGCTAGCACCTGCTACCGGATTCTATGGAACTGCCGGTTTAGGAAAGCAAGAAGTGAGACTGGCATACGTATTAAATTTAAATGATATAAATTTAGCAATGGATTGCCTTGAAGCAGCTTTAAAGGTCTATCCGGGTAAAATAAATTGATTATCAGTTTATTAACAAATATTACAAAGTAAAAAACCTAGTT
>CAIZMD010000236.1 GCA_903933995.1 uncultured Bacteroidota bacterium | reverse complement strand
CCGTATTATCATAGAAATATAATCCCGGCACCGCAAAATTGGATTTGGGAACCTTTGGTTTTTCTTCAATAGAAACGGCGATGTTGTTATCATCAAATTCCACTACCCCATATCTTTCAGGGTCATTTACTTCATAAGCAAATACGGCTGCACCTTCCACGTTATTAAAGGATTCTACCAGTTTACCAAAACCCGCACCATAGAAAATATTGTCACCCAAAATCAGGGCCACTTTGTCATTGCCAATAAAGTCTGCACCAATCACAAATGCTTGGGCTAAACCATTAGGAACTTCTTGCACAGCATATTCAAAACGGCAACCTAGGTCCTTACCATCGCCCAGCAAGCGCTGAAACTGTGGAGAGTCCTCTGGAGTAGTAATGATCAAGATTTCTTGGATCCCAGCTAGCATTAAAATAGACAGTGGATAGAAGATCATGGGTTTGTCATACACTGGCATCAATTGTTTGCTGATGCCCCTTGTAATGGGATATAACCTGGTTCCTGATCCGCCTGCTAAGATGATGCCTTTCATAATGGTACTATTTATTGCTTAGAATTGTAAACTGTCTTTAATGGCTGCTAGTGTGGGTTGTATTTGGTCTTTATCAGAAATGATTAAACCATCGGCCGGCAGGCCCCAATCAATGCCTAATGCAGGATCATTGTAAATGACGCCACCTTCAGAAGCTTTGTTGTATAAATTATCGCACTTGTAAAAGAAAGTAGCTGTTTCACTCAACACCACAAAGCCATGCGCAAAACCGCGTGGCACAAAAAATTGGGTATGACTATCTGCAGTTAATTCAATGGCTAAGTGTTGCCCAAATGTGGGCGATGCTAATCTTAGATCAACCGCAACGTCCAAGACCCTTCCTTCCAACACCCTTACCAGCTTGGCTTGTGCGTGTTCACCGTGTTGAAAATGCAATCCTCTTAACACACCCTTGCTAGATTTGCTCTGGTTGTCTTGGATAAAATTCACGTTCAAACCCGTTTTTTCAAAAAACGTGCGCTGGTTAAAACTTTCAAAAAAATAACCCCGATTATCCCCGAATACGGTATCGTGAATAATCAAGCAATCGGCCAGTTTAGTGGTTTCTATGCGCATGAATTATCTGTTTTCGTACATGCCATTATAATAATTCTGATAAGCTCCACTGGTTACATTTTGCAACCATTCTGTGTTGCTCAAATACCAGTCAATGGTCTCACTCAAACCTTGTTCAAAAGTAACGGTTGGTTTCCAACCCAATTCCTTGTTGATCTTAGAAGCGTCAATGGCATAACGACGATCATGACCTGGACGGTCTTTTACATAAGTAATCAGCTTCTCGCTGTAACCTTTTGCACGACCCAGTTTCTCATCCATCTGAGTGCAAAGCAATTTAACTAGGTCAATATTTTTCCACTCGTTAAAGCCGCCAATATTATAGGTTTCACCATCCACGCCTTGGTGGAAAATCAAATCAATAGCCAGTGCATGGTCTTTTACAAAAAGCCAGTCACGGGTATACAAACCATCGCCATAAACGGGCAAAGGTTTTTCTTCAATGATATTGTTGATGAATAGCGGAATCAGTTTTTCAGGAAAATGGAAAGGGCCATAATTGTTAGAGCAATTAGACACTACGGTTTGCATATGATAGGTTTCTCTGTAAGCACGTACAAAATGATCCGATGCAGCTTTACTAGCAGAATAAGGAGAGTTGGGATCATAAGCTGTGGTTTCTAAGAAGAAACCCTCAGCACCCAAACTTCCATAAACCTCATCGGTAGAGATATGATAGAACCGGTGTTTGCTATAATCGGCCGCCCATTTTTTACGCGCGGTATTGAGCAAGTTCACTGTACCAATCACATTCGTATAAACAAAATCCAAGGGAGATACAATGCTACGGTCT
>CAIZMD010000235.1 GCA_903933995.1 uncultured Bacteroidota bacterium | reverse complement strand
CATTGTCAGTTTAATACCGCCCTACTCAATTTATATAGGAATGGAACCGATAGCATGGGCTGGCATAGGGACAATGAAAAAGAACTGGGACCAATACCCATCATTGCTTCTATTAGTTTTGGAGCGGTGCGTGAATTTCAATTTAGGCATTACCAGACCAAGGAACACCTAACCAAGTTACCACTAGCACATGGTAGTTTACTCATCATGCGTGGCCTAACCAATACTTATTGGGAGCATCGGATTCCCAAGTCAAGTAAGCTTCTACCACCACGAATCAATCTTACTTTTAGGATGATCCAATAATAATTTCTTAATCTAGTCCTTGCTGAAAATGAGCCGAATAGCCTAAATTACCGTTTATGGCAAACGACCATCTTTCTAGAAAACTAACACCAAGTTTATTATGGGGCTTGGGGGTGGGTTATGTGATTTCTGGAATGTATTTTGGCTGGAATCTAGGACTTGAAAAAGGGGGTACTTATGGAATGGCTGCCGCTACCCTGTTGGTGATAGTGCTCTATAGTTGTTTTAGTTTTTCCTATGCAGAATTGGCCTGTGCCATTCCAAAAGCGGGTGGCGCTTATGACTACGCCGAAAAAGCTTTTCAAAAAGACATTGGTTTTATCACAGGGTTGGCGCAGATTATTGAATTTGTATTTGCCCCACCAGCCATTGCTATTGCTATTGGCGCCTACCTACACCTAGCATTTCCAGCAGTTCCTGTTCTGGGTGCAGCCATTGCAGTTTATCTGGTTTTTACCTCACTCAATATCTATGGCGTAAAAGCTGCTGCCAATGTGGAATTAATAGTTACCATTCTTGCAGTGGCCGAATTAATCCTGTTTGCAAGTTTAACTATCCCCCATTTTTCTGCTGCAAAATTTGCAGAAAATCCATTTCCAAATGGATGGTCAGGAGCATTTGCCGCATTGCCATTTGCTATTTGGTTTTTTTTGGGCATTGAAGGACTAGCCAATGTTGCTGAAGAAACCATGCATCCACAAAAAGACATTTTAAGAGGGTTTGGTTGGGCCTTATTAACCTTGGTCATACTATGTGTATTGGCATTTTTTGGAAGCATTGGTGTAGGTGGATGGAAGGCCATTGTCTATGCGGCTGATGGAACAAGTTCTGATTCGCCATTGCCTTTAGCACTAGGTCAACTCTTTAATCAAAACCACCTATTCTATCAACTCCTAGTAGGTATTGGGCTCTTTGGATTAATTGCCTCTTTTCATGGATTGTTATTGGCTAGTGGAAGGGCCAGTTTTGAATTTGGAAAGATTGGTAACGCTCCCAAATTTCTGGGAAAAGTGCATCCAAGATTTCATACCCCAGCCAATGCCTTATTGGTGAATGCAGCATTAGGAGTGCTCATTTTATGTACAGGTAAAACGGCTGAAATCATTATCCTATCTGTATTTGGGGCTTTAACCCTCTATATTTTTTCTATGTTGTCCTTACTCAAACTTAGAAAAACGGAGCCCCATTTACACAGACCCTTTCAAGTACCTTTCTATCCAGCAACACCAATTGTAGCACTAGTACTTTCCATCATTTGTTTTATAGCATTATGTTATTATAATCAGGTATTGGGATTGATTTATTTTGGCATCCTTGCATTCTTTTTTCTTGTTTTTAAATTTTTGAAGCATGAGCAACCAAGCAGTATTTGAGTATGTTCGCAACCATCCATCAGGTAGGGTTAAAATAGCCGTGGCCGATATAGATGGGGTATTACGCGGCAAATATATTTCTAGTGAAAAATTCTTGTCCGTAGCCCAATCAAACTTGGGATTCTGTGACGTGATTTTTGGTTGGGATATGGCCGATGTGGCTTATGATAATGGAACTTATACTGGATGGCATAGTGGCTATCCAGACGCCAAAGTGCAAATTGACCTGAATAGTTTTAGAAAAATTCCTTGGGAAAATGGAACACCCTTTTTCTTGGGCGAATTTATAGACGCAGCTGGCAACCCATTGGCCATCTGCCCCAGACAGTTGTTGCGAAAACTGATAGGGCGCGCCGCAAACATGGGATATTCCGCTCAGTTTTCGCAAGAATTTGAATGGTTTAATTTTCAAGAAACCCCAGAAAGTTTTGCGGCCAAAGAAGGAAGAAATCTAACACCCTTAACACCGGGTATGTTTGGTTATTCTATTTTGAGAAGCAGTGAAAGAAATGATTTTTTTGCTGCCCTTTTTGACCAACTCAAGGCTTTTGATATTCCTTTAGAAGGATTGCATACAGAAACTGGACCTGGGGTATATGAAGCAGCCATTACTTATGGAGAAATTTTGAGTGCGGCAGATAGGGCCATCTTGTTTAAAACATCGGTCAAAGAAATTGGATACCCATTGGGCATTTTGGCCACTTTTATGGCCAAGGTCAATGAAAACTTACCGGGATGCAGCGGACACGTTCATCAATCACTTTGGAAAGATGGCGTGAATGTATTTCATAGTGATACTGATCCACATCAAATGAGTGAGACCATGCAGTATTATTTGGCAGGGCAATTGCATTGCTTACCAGAGATCTTACCCATGGTAGCACCCACCATTAACTCCTACAAAAGACTGGTAGAAGGTGCATGGGCACCAACCACTTTAACATGGGGATTGGATAATAGAACCGTTGCACTAAGGGCCTTAACAGGTGGCGCAAAATCTTGCCGTTTAGAAACAAGGGTAGTAGGTAGCGATACCAATCCTTATCTGGCCATGGCAGCATGTTTAGCCGCAGGTTTATACGGCATAGAAAATAAATTGCCTTTGCAAGCAGCAACCAAGGGCAATGGCTATCGCGATGAAAGCCATGGTAGACTGCCTAAAAGTTTAGAGGCCGCTAATCAGGCCATGAAGGAATCCAGCATTGCTAAAGCCTTATTTGGTGAAACATTTGTGCAGCATTTTACAGAGACCCGTGACTGGGAATTACGCCAATTTGCCAAAGTGGTTACCGACTGGGAAACCAAACGCTATTTTGAAATCATTTAATTTGAAACATAACTTTGAACATGTCTATTGCACAATTTAATTTCCCCACCACCATCCGATTTGGTGCAGGAGTAGTAGCCGAACTTCCGGCTTATTTAGAGAAACAACAATTAAGCAAACCACTAATTGCTACTGATCCAACCATTGCCACCCTTGGATTTTTCAAAACCTTGGTGACCAATCTTGAAGCAGCAGGATTTACCCCAACGGTATTTCACAATATTCATAAGAACCCAGTAAAAACTGATGTGTATCTGGGAACAGAAGCCTATGACAGCGCTGGTTGTGATTGTATTATTGGGATTGGAGGCGGTGCAGCCATTGACGTGGCGCGCGCCATACTCTTGCGTATCAATCACAGAGAAGACCTTTTTAAATACGATGACCTGATTGGTGGAGACGTATACGTAACCAATGAAGTGCCGCATTTTATTACCATTCCCACTACGGCAGGAACAGGAAGTGAAGTTGGCCGTTCTGCGATTATTGCGGACGACGAGACCCATCAAAAAAAGATCCTGTTTTCACCAAAGCTCTTGGCTAAAATAGTATTTGCTGATCCTTTGTTAACCATGGAATTACCTGCCTTTATTACGGCAGCAACGGGCATGGATGCATTGACCCATAATATGGAAGCTTTCTTGGCAAAGAATTATCATCCCCTCTGCGATGGGATAGCACTAGAAGGGATTCGTTTAATTGCAGGTTCTATTGAAAAAGCAGTGAAGTCTCCAGATTTGGAATCACGCTCCAATATGTTATTGGCATCTATGATGGGCGCTATTGCTTTTCAAAAAGGTTTGGGAGTAGTGCATTCATTGGCACATCCCCTGTCTAGTTTATTAGATACCCACCATGGTTTGGCCAATGCTGTAAATCTTCCTTATGGAATGGCATTTAATATTGCAGGATTTGAAGACCGATTTGCAAGAATGGCACAAGCCATTGGATTAGAAAATCAAACTGGAGAAGCTGTAGTAGCATGGTTAAAAGAATTGAATCAAAAATTAGGCATCCCAGAAAATCTGAGTGGCATTGGTGTGAAAGCGGAACATATAGAGGAATTGTCAAAACTGGCTTTGGCCGATTTTGCGCACCCCAATAATCCCAAGCCAGTGAGTTTGGAAGACTTTAGAAATCTGTATCTAGCAGCATTGTAAAGATGTAGTTGGTTTTAAGAAGCAATTCTTAATTCTTCAATATTTCAAGCATTGAATAAGATGATTAAAATAGGCATTACCATCACAGAAGCCAAGTACTCCAATTATCCAGCATGGATTAAGTCTGCGGGAAGGGCTTATGAAATTGTGGAATTGGATTGGGAAAAAAATAATGCGGCAGACCTCATGCTTTGTCATGGTCTTTTGCTTAGTGGTGGTGTTGATATTGACACGCAATTTCATGCGGCAGATACAAAAGAATATCCTTTACACCCTGTTGCTTTCAATAGCCAACGTGACCAATTTGAAATGGGTCTTTTGACTGCTGCACTCAAAGCAAAAATACCGGTACTGGGTATTTGCCGTGGCTTACAATTAATCAATATTAGTCTTGGTGGAAAATTGGTTTTAGATATTGAAAGCATTGGCAAACCCAATCATCGGGCTATGAATGGTGTGGATCATGTTCACCAAGTTGCGCTAGATCCAGCATCACAATTAGCAGCTATTACTGGTTGCTGTTTGGGCACCATTAATAGCGCACACCACCAAGCCGTATTAGAACCAGCATCTGAATTAAAAGCAGTAGCTTTTTCAAAGGCCGATGGAATCATAGAATCCCTAGAATGGAAAGATCCAGCGCAACACGGACCCATGGTCTGTGTACAATGGCATCCAGAAAGAATGACCAACAAAGAAAACGAACCCCTCTCTCAAAATATCCTTAAATGGTTTTTGGAAGCAGCAAAAAAATATCAACATGAACATCATTAATCCAGCTACAGAGTCCTTGATTACAACACTTAGTCCTGATACTGCTTCTAGTATTGCAGAAAAAGTTCAACAACTAAAAAAAGGACAAATAATCTGGGCACAGACGCCTTTATCAGATAGGGTTGATGCACTAGAAAGATTTGCAGCTTTTTTGCAACAGCATTTAGAAGCTTGTGCAGAAATCTTGAGTATGGAAGTTGGTAAACCCTTACAACAGGCGCGTAATGAAGTAAACGGTGCTTGTGCCAGAATGGACTGGTTAACTGCCAATGCCAGTAAATATTTATCAGAAGAATGGATGGTTACGGAAGGTGGCACCAAAGAGAAAATTGTATACGAACCCCTTGGTGTTGTTTGCAATATCTCTGCATGGAATTATCCTTATTTGGTTGGCACCAATGTATTTGTATCTGCCTTGCTTGCAGGTAATGCGGTTTTGTACAAACCTTCTGAACTGGCCAGTTTATCTGGGATGCAAATTCAAAAATACTTGTATGAAGCTGGCATACCAGAAGACGTTTTTCAAATAGCCATTGGCGATAGACAGGCAGGAGAATTGTTATTAGACGCAGACTTGGATGGCTATTTTTTCACGGGTTCTTATAAAACAGGCAAATACATTTATGAGCGTGTTGCTGCAAAAATGAAACCCTGTGGTTTAGAACTAGGCGGTAAAGACCCCTTGTATGTAACTGATGATATTACAGATATTGCAGCAGTAGCAGCAGGCACGGCCGATGGTGCTTTTTACAACAATGGACAAAGCTGTTGCTCCGTAGAAAGAATCTATGTACATGAGGCGGTTTATGATGCATACGTTGAAGCTTTTGTAAAAGAAGTGAAATCTTATCAGGTGGGAGATCCGGAAGCGGAAGGAACTTATATTGGTGCACTAACTAGAAGAGACCAACCTGCTTTTCTTGCAGCACAAGTAGCAGATGCACTTGCAAAAGGTGCTACAGTTCTTTGTGGCGGAAAGCAAATTGACAGAAAGGGTTATTATTTTGAACCAACCGTGATTACGCATGTAACGCATGGTATGGATTTGATGCGCGAAGAATCTTTTGGACCCATTATTGGTATCATGAAAGTGAGTTCTGACGCAGAAGCCATTCGCTTAATGAATGATACCCAATATGGATTAACAGCTGCAGTTTACTGCAATGATGAAGAAAGGGCATTGACTATTCAGTCTTCCTTAAATGCCGGAACCGTTTATTGGAATTGCTGTGATCGTGTGAGCGCATCCCTACCTTGGAGCGGTAGAAAAAATAGTGGCTTTGGTAGCACATTGTCACATGCTGGTCTGCGTGTATTTACACAACCAAAAGCCTATCACTTGCGTGGTTAATGCGTATGAATCATGGCCGGTTCTCTGTTATTATTCCAGCTCCAAAATCTAAGCAATTACCAAACATAAGTAGCTGCAGCACCAGCGGGTAATTTGGCTGGAATCATTTTTCCATTGCTACTAATGCCAAATGATTGTTCTTGTTTACCATCGTTGAAAACCAACAAAACCTTTTTTCCATCTGGTCTTTTAAAAGCTACATTGGGTAATTCAGTTGGAAGATTGCTGGCAATTCTTACTGAACCAACAGGAACAAATTTGGAAGCCTGACCAATAATATAGTAAGCCACATTTCTAGATACAGCGTTTTGTTGAATGGTTAATGCGCCCAAACAATTGGTGCATCCCCCTGGGGTATGAGGTTGGTATTGGGCATCTGCAGCCAGGTTCCATTCAAGTGCATTCTTACTCCAATTGCGCATAGAACCAATGACTACATTTTTGATATGCCATCCAAAATCTCCCGAAAAATTACTAGGACCACCTACCCATTGTTCTGTAAAATATAGGTTCTTGTCAGGGTGTGCATCATGAACAGTTGAAAGTGCTTTAATATCACCACCATACAAATGAAAAGCAGAGCCGTTGATAAAGGGTTTTGCTTTGGCATTGTTTAAAATGCTGATGGGATAATCTGGTCTATCACAGTTATGATCATAGAGTACAATTTTTGTTTTGATAGCCGCTTTTTGAAAAGCCGGACCCAAGTGATTGGCAATAAAACTGGCTTGTTCATCTGCCTGCATATCCAAACTAGGATTGTTCTTGGGATTTAGTGGTTCATTCTGTGGTGTAATGGCATCAATTACAATGCCTTTAGCCTTCATGGCTTCTATATATTTGACCAAGTATTGCGCATATACTTGATAGCATTCTGGTTTCAATTTTCCTCCAATAGAATTGGCATTGGTTTTCATCCAAACTGGCGCCGTCCATGGGGTTGCCAAGATTTTGATCTTGGGTTGAATGGCAATAATTTCTTGCAACACTGGAATTAAGTCTTGTAAGTTTTGGCTCAAACTAAAATGCTTGAGTGCAAAATCTGTTTCACCCTTGGGAGGATCGTCATAGGTAAATACAGTAGCGTCAAGATCGGACGCTCCCACACTAATTCTTAGATAACTAATACCAATCCCATTGCCCTTGGTGCTAAATAATTCTCGCAACAATGATTGACGTTGCTCCTTGGGTAATTGATACAAAAGCTGAGCTGATCCACCTGTAAGGGTGTAACCAAAACCGTCAATGGTTTGAAAACGCTGTTGCTCATCAATACTGATTATGGGTATTGCATTGTTAGCTGCATTGGTTTGCCAATTAGTTTTTCCTTCTTGTAAAAGGGCAGACTGGTCCGCAGTAGTTAACCAATAGGAAACGGGTGCTGCTTGCTGCGCCATGGCTCCCATAGAAAGGAATAAGCAAAAAAGGGACCCTAGATACCTGAAGAATTGATTCTGTTTCATGAGCAAGCATTAACTATTTTGAAATTAAGGATTGCTTTTTGAAAAACCGGAAAACATTTATCAGGGATTTTTGTAAAAGAAAATATATTAAAAAAATATTACGCTGTTCATCAAATTCCTTTTTATATTTATATACTTGACCACAATAAGCTTCTACCATGCAAACACAACAGCTGCATTTCTTGCACAATGAATGGAAAACCAAAGATTCAAGTTCTGGATTTTCTGCCAAGGAAGCCCAATTGGTTACCTTATTTGGTTCTAGAGAAATGGTTGGTATGACTCAGATTTATGAGCATGTTGCGGCCCAATATCCCAATGCACAAATAGTGTCCAGTTCTACAGCAGGAGAAATTATTGATGAAGAGGTTTTTGACGATTCTGTGATTGTAACGGCCATGCAATTTGAAAAAACCAAGGTGAAAGCCATTAAAACCTCATTTAGCGACCATTCCAATAGCTTTGAAACAGGTAAATTCTTGTACAATAGTTTGAATGAACCCGATTTAGCAGGTTTGTTTATCCTATCTGACGGCACTCAAATCAATGGCAGTGAATTAGTTAGTGGATTAAACGAAGGCAACGAAAAAAAGATTCCTATTACGGGTGGATTAGCTGGTGATGCTGCCCGATTCTCTAAAACCTTGGTGGGTTTAAATGAAACTGCAACAGAAGGAAGAATAGTTGCTGTGGGTTTTTATGGCAAAGATGTGCAGATTGGCCATAGTTCCCTTGGGGGATGGGATGAGTTTGGTAAGGAACGCGTGATTACCAAGTCTGACAAGAATGTGTTATTTGAAATTGATGGTGCTTCGGCCCTTGATTTATATAAAGAATACCTAGGCACTTATGCCGATGAGTTACCTGGTTCTGCCCTTTTGTTCCCATTGTCTTTAAAATTAGAAGGATCTGAGCAAAACTTGGTGAGAACCATCTTGAATGTTGACAATGAAAATAAGACCATGACTTTTGCGGGCAACCTGCCAGAGGGATCCAAAGTGCGTTTTATGAAAGCCAATTTTGAAAAGCTGATCAAAGCTTCCTCTACAGCGGCTGAAAAATCATTCCAGACCAGTAAAGCACCGGACCTAGCCATTTTAATTAGCTGTGTTGGTAGAAAATTAATTCTGCAAGAACGCACTGAGGATGAAGTAGTTGCAGCCAAGCAAATTTTTGGTGCCGATACTTGTATTACAGGCTTCTACTCATATGGTGAGATTTCTCCATTTAATACCAACTTTAAATGTGAGTTACACAATCAAACCATGACCATCACTACATTTTCTGAGCAATAAGAAATAATCCTATCTTCGAACCATCATCCAATTATGGGCTACCACAGCATTCTAGAAAAACAAATCCGCAAATTACTTCCTGAAAATTATCAGGTAGATGCTGTGATGCAGGAATTACTAAATACCATCAGTAGTAGTTACCAAGCATTTGATAGGGATAAACGATTGGCGGATCATGCTTTTGACATTAGTGAAAGAGAATACCAAAAAGTAAACGCAGACCTTCAAGCACAAAACGATATTAGAACAGCTTCTATTCTCAAATTGAAAGAAGCCATCAGATCTCTTGACCCAACTAGGTCTTTTAGTTTTGATGATAAGGATGAGGATTTGATTAGCATTATCTCTTTCTTGGAAGAGCAGATTGCTAGGTCAAAACAAATGGAAGCTGATTTGATCCTTGCCAAAGAAACTGCTGAAAAAGCTTCCTTGGCCAAGAGTGAATTCTTGTCTATCATGAGTCATGAGATTAGGACCCCGCTAAACGCCATTATTGGAACCAATAATTTGTTGCACTACCAAGATCCTCTTCCTTCTCAGAAAGAACTCTTGAATGTGATGAAGATTTCTTCAGAAAACTTACTGAGCTTAATCAATGATGTATTGGATTATGGCAAGTTGGAAGAAGGAAAAATTATCTTGGCAGAAAGAGATATTAACCTCAAGCAATTTGTCAAAAACTTACGCGCGGCACATCGGTTACGTGCAGAAGAACGCGGTAATAACCTGCGCTTGATGTTTGATGAAGACATTCCAGATTTT
>CAIZMD010000234.1 GCA_903933995.1 uncultured Bacteroidota bacterium | reverse complement strand
GGCAAAAAAAATTGCCAAGTCGGTTTTGCAGGAAAAAGCAAGAGAAAGAATCTATTTACTCTATCAAAAAGTTCCAGATGCTTTGGTGGCAGAGAAAAAAGTCTTTAAAGCACTCTATGAGAGCTACCAAAGTTTTAGCCTGTATAATAATTTTAAAAGAATGTTTACCTTTTTTGCGCACAATGGTCCCATTATGGCATACAAACGCAGAAACACCTTTAGAAGGTGGTTGTTCTGTTTAAAGATGTTTGTGAAAATTGAATAAGACTATCCGTTCAATTCTTTTTCATTCTTCCACCAACGCCATCCAATATAACCCATGATGGCAAAGGGCGTAAAAGCCAAGTAAACAATAGCGGAATTCAAAGCTTTGGCAGGACCTTCTCCCAATTGAGAAGCGGTTTTGGTACAAATACTACATTGAGCCATGGCTGTATTGCTCAAGAGCAGACATAGTACAAAAAAACTCAATAAAAGACTGATTTTGCGTAGCATTTTGGAAGTATTACTCTGCAAAGATATAGGGGAAAACAGCATATTTTTTCATTCCGGGTATTAGTGGTTAATTTGCTCCCAATCAAAGCAGGATTATGGCTTCCAGATTCAAACCGTTGATCAAGGCTTTTGGCTTAGGCGATGGCATTAAATTTTACTTACAGTTCAAAGCAGTTCCACACGGTAGTTTTTATTCTTCCAAGTACGGATCCAGCTTTTTTTTACGTAAGAATTTTTCAGACAGATATACATTTAACCAAGTATTTGTAGATGACCAATATAGACTGTCTTTTCCTTTTGAACCCAAAACCATCATAGATGGTGGGGCCAATATTGGACTTGCTGCAGCTTATTTTGCTCATAAATATCCAGAGGCAAGTATTGTTGCCGTAGAACCTAGTGCTGGCAATTTTGAAGTGCTACAAAAAAATATTGCTGCATTCTCAAAAGTAAAAGGATTGAACAAAGGCATTTGGAACAAAGACGTGCACTTGCATATCATCAACAAATCAGAGAATGACAATGCTTTTATGGTAGAAGAAACTACCGCTGATGCACTAGATGCATTACCTGCAGTTTGTATAGAAACCATCATGCGTTCAGAGGGTTGGGATACCATTGATATTCTCAAATTAGATATTGAAGGATCAGAAAAAGAAGTTTTTGAAGCGGGTTATGAATACTGGTTGCCACGCACCAAAGCTATTATTATTGAGTTGCATGATCATATGAGAGCAGGAGCTTCCAAAGCCTTGTTTAATGCAATTGGCAAGTATGATTTTTCATTCAATATGCAACACGAAAACCTGATTTTTATCAACAGGCAATTATAACATGAATCCGCTTCCCGCCATTCTTTTCTCAGACAATTGGAATGTCTATCAGAAGATCATTGCCAATAATTATATGTTGCACAAAGAATTCTCACACTGTACTAGAGAGGCTTTGTCAACTGCTGCCATTTCCATCAAATCTGTATTGGATCTGGGTTGTGGAGATGCACAATTAATTGCCAAAGATCTTGCCAGTATTGGCATTGATACCTATACGGGATATGATTTGTCTGAAGCCGCACTAGCACAGGCAGAACACTTTTTGCAATACTTACCCGCTCAAAAAAAACTTAGTTTGGGTAGAATGGAACAGTTACTCAAATCATCTAATGAGAACTGGGATTTGATTTATAGCAGTTATGCCATACATCATTTGTCTGATGAGGGCAAGCAAGAGATCATGCAAGAAGTCTATAACCATTTACATCCCAACGGTC
>CAIZMD010000233.1 GCA_903933995.1 uncultured Bacteroidota bacterium | reverse complement strand
GTAGAGTTTTAATGCAGCAGCCCCCTTTTGAAATAAGAACTTACCCGAGAAGTACATTTTCAAGAAATCAGGTTCTGAAGCATGAGCAGGAACAGGTAAAAAATGCGTATCAGAAGGAGCAAATTCTCTAGGCGCTTTCCCCGTAACCAAGCCCCCATCTCGCCATACTAATACATAGGAAAGCCGATGCTGACCTATGGATTTTAGAAGGCATTCTGTCCACCATTTTGAATAAGGTATTTTTTCATACCCAGTTTCAGCCCAAGCAGGAATTTTATTATTTTCAGCTGCCATTGATTCTAATAGTCCCAATTGTAAATCAATGTTTTTGACAAAACTATTATCCTTTGTAGCATCCCCATATTGATAATCATCAAAGCTTAGAATATCAATTAAATCATTCCCAGGATACCTTTCCATAAATGCTTCTTTAGACTTAAATCCTGAAGTATTATAGGCATATAACAAATGATGCAATTGCTTGGTATCGCGCAAATAAGTGATAGTCATGCGCATTAATTGTTTGTATTCTTCAGGGGTGCATCTGTCTTGTCCCCACCAAAACCAATTACCTGTTAACTCATGAAATGGTCTAAAAATAACAGGCACCAATTCTCCTGAAGGTGTTTTTAAACTATTCAAAAAAACAGCCACTTTATCAACCCAAGAGAGATATAAACTATGTTTGGATCCACCTGGTAAAATCTCTTTGACCACCCCCTTTGCATCATCCCAAGCCGATTTGCCATTCACTGGATTCCTCAAATGCCAACTAATGGTAATGACACCTCCTTTTTGGAATCCTTCTAGAATATATTCTCGCATTCTTTTAAAGGGAACACTGTCAAGATTATAAGTTGCGTCTAATTCAAGATGACCCAATTCCCATCCATAAACTGCAGGATATTCACCTACAAGATCATTCAAATTGCTCCTACCCTTGTCTCCAAACCAGTGAACCCCATAAGCAAGATCATCTTGATGACCAAAAAGAACACCTTTATCTAGGTGCCTTTTGAGGTTTCTATACAGGTTTACTGTTGCAGGACTAGCTTTCTTATCGGCTGGCAAATCATTTTGTGCCATAAGAATGGAATAGCAAGGACAAATCAATAAGCATAGTGAAATAAAAAGCTGTTTCATGCATTGCAATTGATAACGATTTAATTAACCAAGTGCAGCTATGCTTCTCTTGGCAAACATTCGTTGGTAATCAAATATCCAAAGAAGCGGAATGTAGTTTTAATACTTTTTTATCTGTTTAAAATAGTATTTTAATCTAACCAGGTTATTTACGCTTGGCTTTTTCCCATAACACAGATTGATTGGAAAACAGGTATCGTTTAATCCCTGCTAAAACGGCAAAATTCATCATGCAAAAATAGTATGGGATAAAGAAGACCTTAATCTTAATAGACCTAGACTGCATGGCCCATCCCAATAATGCAAAACCATAAAACAAAGTTTGCAATGCCAATAAAACTTGGTACTTCCAATCACCTTCTGCATACAACACAATTACCCAGTTCAGCACAAAAGATAAGACCATTAAAAATGGCGTAATGGTCCATCTTAGTATACGATGACTCAAATATTGAAAACTTAAGATTGGAAGTTTAAAAGGATTCAACAAACTGGTCAGTCTTAAGAAAGATTGAATTCCTCCGGCGGCAATCCTAATTTTCCTTTTGAGTTCCTCTTTTGTATTAGCTGAAGCAGATTCTGTTGCATAAGCATCTGGCTCATAAATAATCCGATACCCTTTTTCTGCAATGAGCATAGAAATCATAAAATCATCAAGAATAGTATCTGGTTCTACCGGAACATACAAATCAGTTTTTACACTAAACAATTCTCCTGCGGCTCCAACTACTGAATACAATTCAGAATCCCAAGCTTTTAATTTTGATTCATATTTCCAATAAAATCCTTCTCCTGCAGTTGCATCTCCGCTATTATCAATCTGTACTCTTTTCTCACCTGCAATGGCACCAACTTGAGGAAACTGATAATGTCTACAAATATTAATCAAAGCCAAACTATTCAACATGGTGTTGGCATCAGTAAAAACAGCTACTTGGGTATCCACTTCTTCCATTGCCCTATGAACCGCAACTATTTTACCACTTCTCCCCTCTTTATGCATTAATTGAATAGCTGGATATTTAGCAATAATAGCAGGTGTTTCATCTGTGGATCCGTCTGTAACAAAAATATATTTCACTTTACTTGACGGATATTCCAAAGACAAAGTGTTTTTAATTTTATCCTCAATACAATAAGCCTCATTATAAGCTGCAACAATAACTGTAACTGTTGGAAAATCGTAATCCGGATCCATCAATGGCTTCTTTTTAAAAAGCCTTAAGAGTTTGACCAATACAAACAATACAATTCCATATCCTGCATAGGTATAAAACACAATGAACAGGCTTATCCAAAAAATTGTTTGCATCATAACATCCGTTTTAATAATCAATGTGCAATTCAAGAAAGGCGATACCCCAAATCTTTACTATCAACCCCATTAGTAAGATTCCACCAAATGGCTTTAAACAAGATGGGGATGAACTTATATTGTCCGTCTTTCAAATAGGAAATGATGTTTCTTGGAGTAACTAAAAATAGAAAATGAAAATAGAATACAAGCCTCTGAAATAAGTTAGCATTTCTCCTAATAAAGAGAATCCGATTCCTATTCATGAAAAATTCCTTTAAAGCACTTTTTTGACCAACTGAAACCGACTCTTTGTGATAAATCAATGCACTCATTTCTAATCTAATGTCAAAACCGGCTCTTTTGATTCTCGCACCCCAATCCAATTCTTCATAATACAAGAAATAGTTCTCTGCCATTAATCCAGCTTTGTTGATAGCTTCTCTGGTAATCATCATGGCAGCCCCATGTCCAAATCCAGTAAAGCCACTTAAATGGTCAAATTGACCTTGATCTTTTTCAAATTGGCCAATACATTCATTTCTAGCGGTAAAATAGTTCATGTCTGTATAACCTGCATATTGCAGCGTATCCGGTTCTTGGAAATACCTAATTTTGGGAGAAATCATTCCTGTTTGAGGGTGCTTAGCAATGGCATCTACCAATGTTTGTACTAACCCAATGGTAAACTCAGTATCATTGTTTACAAAAAATAGTAGGTCTCCTTTTGCTTGTGCAACACCTAGATTATTTCCACCTGCAAATCCTAAATTAACTTCGGATCTAATAAACTGAACATCAGGATATTTGATGATCCAGGCAGGAACTGGATTAACCTTACTACCATTATCAACAACAATGATTTCTATATTTGGATAGTCATTGGTAGCGTAAAATGCATCCAAAAACTCATCCGTAACATGGCTATGATTGAAATTAACCGTAATAATGGAAACAAGTTTCATAACTTATAATTGAACATTCATACAGGCTTCCAACCCAATAACTCTTGGTCAATCCAATCAAGAACATTAGCATCTGTATCTTGATTAAACTTTCTAGCAAAAAGCCTTCCGGAACTTACCATTGCATTCCTATCATCCATTGTTAGGTTTTTAGGGCTTGCGCCTCCACCAGACCAATCAATATATCGCATATTGTCATTCACCATCTGAGATTTATATGGAGAGGCAAATAAAATGGTTTGAAAAACTATTTCATCAGGTGCCCATGTTAAATTGAAAAATCGGACAAACTCTGGGTGTTGATCCATGTAATCCAGAATATATCTCAAATGATCCATATTAATACTAAACCACTGAGAGCGACCAACTGCAATTAAATTTCCCGGGAGTTTTCGCTTAGGAAGCAGTTTTCTGAAAAATTTTTCCAATCGGAATTTACCGGCAAAAGAAAAATTGGTAAAATGGTAGTATTCTACCCTTGGAATAGCTTCCTGCCATTCAGTTGCCACATCTAGGGTGTGCATAAAAGCCTTATCCTTGTTTGCTGCAAAAAAATCGCTGATCTCTTGATTTGTTTTAAGTGGATAATCTTGACCACTCACTAAATGAACAATATCATAAGCTATTCCAGTTCCAGCAATTTGCTTTAGCCCATTTACCGTAGCTTGTACAATACTATATGCCCCCCATGAAACTTTCACCCTATCCTTAACAAAAAAGAGATAAGGCCGCATTTTAAGAAATTCAAAATGAGTAAAATCTGCCTTTTTATCAAGGTGAATATATATATCCACACCAGGAAAAGCCAACCGGTCTACCAGCCTTTCCAGTTGTTTTGGATTTGCATGGGCTAATATCAAATAGGCTGTTTTCACTTATGATGTTCCTTTTCCTTGTTTAAAATTGCTTGATCTATTAAAGCAACACTGTTTTCCCAAGTATGACCTGCAGCAAATTCCCTTCTTTGATTTGCCAATTCAGGGCTATTGGTTTCCAATGCTTTAGCAATACTATCTATATAGGAATGCTTGTCATCGGCAAGGTAACAATGTTCCATGAATATACGCATTGCTTCTGTTTTAGTTGCAACAACCGGCTTACCAACCGCCAAATATTCGTCAATTTTTCTGGGATAGTTTCCAATAGTCACCTGATTCACAATCTGCGGGTTAATACAAACATCAAAAGCATGTATATATTGGGGCAGTTCTGATGGATCTTTTGAGCCTATAAAAAAGACATTTTTACATTGGTGTAGGGGGCTTGATTTAAACACATCGTCCTGGGGACCAACTAATACCAAATTCCATTCTGGCTTTGATGCAGAAATATGCATCAAAACATCTATATCTAATCTAATGCTTTGCAATGCCCCTACATATCCAATTATGGGAGATGGAATTGCAAGCATATCAGAAGGTTTTGCTAGCCCTTCTGTCTGCATAAACAAATCCAGTTCACAACCTTGTCCAACATAAAAAGATTGTGGATTGTATTGCTTACAATATTGAGCTAAATAAGTAGAGTTTGCAACACAGATATCAGATTTTGCAATCAATTCAGGTTCTAATTTTTCACCATGCTTTTTCCAATAATCCACTGCCAACATAAAATCTCTAGAATAATAAATGCTAGTTAATGGATGCAACATGTCTTTTAAATAAAAAGAACGAAACATGTCATTGTCATTAAACAAGATGATATCCTTAAACCCAAGTTTTTCAATGGCAACTTGTATACTTTGAGCAAACAAACGATTATTCCGTTTATTCAACCATTCAAAAAGACCTTGCAATGGAATCCAATTAATGGATTCAATCATTGTATCAGGATACAAATTCCACAAGTTGTCTTGAATTTGAATCAATCCATCTTTAGCTCCCTTAATTACGGCTAACCTTGTCTGAATCTTTGGATCATCTTTAGATTGATATAGGGTTTTTCTATCTAGCGGAGCATTTACATAAAGTACACGGTTATATTTACTCCATTCAATGGCAATATTTTTACAATTGCTTCCAATGGAAACATCCCATGGTTGTTGACCAACCACCACAATATCTCTGCCCTTTATCCTATCATTGTTTTGCATCCGCTAATAGATTTTGCTCGTCATCCAACCTTTTAGTTATCACAACTAAGGCTACCGTAAGGAAAAATAAGACATTAGAGGGATATTGCACAAAAGCCTCTTGAGGAAAATTTCCAATATTCCATGCAAATATGACCAACA
This sequence comes from uncultured Bacteroidota bacterium, assembly GCA_903933995.1. Lineage (GTDB taxonomy): Bacteria > Bacteroidota > Bacteroidia > Chitinophagales > Chitinophagaceae > Sediminibacterium. The sequence continues at coordinate 6,708 of CAIZMD010000233.1, read as the reverse complement.
ACAATGCCAGTGTCAGCGCTTTCAATTTTGGATCTCTTATGCTATAATAATTATTTATGCCAGTTTTAAGAATGACAAAAATCATAATGCAAAAAATAATCAACCCAATAGGTCCTAGTTCAACTGTAACCCTAACATATCCACTATCTGGTGGAAAATGTGCCAAATAGGAACCCGGTGCATATTTTTGTCCAAAGTATTCAGTGGCTCCCAGCCCCCCTCCAATTGGGTGAGAATATATAAAAGGTTTAATTCTAGCCTGATTTCTTTTACGAACCATATAGGATGCGTCTTCATTTGGCCTGAAGGCCGATTGAAATCGCAATATGTTTTGATTTGACGAAGGCATAAAAATTAAGAAAACCACAAATAGCAAACCCAAGCCAGTAAAAATCATTACCTGTTTATTAAACTTTAATATGGCATACAACATTAAAGCTATGGGAACAAGAGGGAATGCCCCCCTAGTACCAGAAAACAACATGGCGTTTAAAAAAAACAGTGCCATGAACCCGAGAATCAGTTTCTTATAGAATTTAATAGGACCAGAAATCAAACCCATGCATAATAAACTAGCCATGGCCATATTGTAAGCAAAAGTTACTGGATCAGACATCATGGAAAACTTTCTCCAATGTCCAGCTAAGAATAATAATTGGCCAATATTAGGATCAGAATCTAAATAGCGTTGCTCAAAATCAAAAAATCCAATATACTCTTGCTTAAAGGCATAACAAGCATTAATCATAGATACCAATAGCCACCACTTGACAATGATATACAGAAATTTCCTTGTCCTTACATGTAATAGAAATACAAAAAAATATAAAGCTACCAATGCTACCGTTCTTAATGCCCCAAGCCAAGACATTCTTGATGCAGCAGCAGGATTGACCACTTCAAAAATGTTATAGCCTACCCAAATCAATATCACCGTACTTATAGGATTTTTAAATAGCTCCCATTCTCTTTTCTTTTTCATATGAATGAAAATGCCCAAGATGAATAACCCCATAAATCCATCCATAATGGTACCCAATGGAGCATTGATACCATACCGAATCATGAGCATCATGGTATAGGCATAGTTCAAATAGACCATGATCCCAAATTCAGGTTTCACAATCAAAAAATAAACTACAGGAACTCCAACCATTAATGCCACCAACATAATACCAGGTGTCATGCCTCCATTTGCAACCAATATAGCAATAGCTGTTGCCGCGATAGAAAAAACTAAGAAACCTTGCCAACCATTGAATTTTTCTATAAGAAGTTTTTGTTTCAACTGACGTTGAAACAATTTAAATCCACTGGCAGGAACATTGGAATTGATATGTAGTTTAAAGTCTTCCAAAATCAAGGAGCAAGCATCTTATAAAATATTGCCAACTCTACTAGTAGGGATAATGCAATGGCAGCTTTTCTGGTTAAATCTACCAGCTTAGCTTCGCGTTGCGCTTTTAAATCAGCATCATAAGTTTCAGTAGGGTCTATTCTCATAATGACTATTTAATTTCATTAATTTCCTTATCATGATAATGTTGGGTGGCCACTGACAACTCGTTTGCCTTTCTTACTTTCATCAAAGACAAAACTTGATAAAAAATAAATTTAGGAATCCCCCATAGGGATTTGTAAATACGTTTATCCGTTTTTGACATCAAAAGAGAAAATAGGAATCCAACTACAAAAAGGCAGAATCCTGCTAACCAATATAAAGTCTGAATTGGGGCTACAAATAAATCAACAAAGGCAAACATTAAAGAAAGAATCAGGAATATAAATAATGGTGGTCTGAGTAATACCAATCCAAACAATAATCTATTCCAATCAAATTTTAATATGCCGTTACCAATCATTCCAAATCCAAATTTAAAATAACGGAACCAAGTATTAATCCAACGAGCCCTTTGCTTAACAAGTTGATCAGATTTGGAAGTCTTTTCATCATACACTATAGCCTTCTCTGAAAACGCAATTCGTTCTCCCCTATTTACAATTTCCTTTTGCAAAATTTTATCAAATCCTGCGCCAGTAATATCTTGATGTTCTAAACAGTCTCTGTATAATTGAGTTGTAAATGCCATACCTGACCCAGCTAATGTAGCTGAAGAACCTGCTTGAAAAAGGATCTTGCCATCATAAAAATGGTAATAGATATCCCTTGCTGCATCTAAACAAGCATACATGGTATCCATATTCTTTGCATCCCTAACTCCTTGAACGGCCTTAAAACCTGCTTCAAAATAGGGATTCAACTGATCAAGATAATCGGGCTCAACTAAGTTATCACTATCTATGATTGTTAACCTATTATGAGGCCTTTTAAAACGATGAATAGCATAAAAATGAGACCTAGTATTGCTTGAAAGCGTTTCTTCTGGTCTTAAAATAATCACTCTTTCATCTTCAAAATGGAGTTGGCTTACATCACATTTATCAGCCACTATATAGACAAGGAAGTTCTTATAGCTTAATTGTAAAATAGACGCCACTACAGGTCCAAGTGTATGTGTTTGTTCATAGGCTGTAACAATAATTGCATAATCAGCTTTATTGTCAGATGTTGACTGTAAAATACCACCTGGTTTAAAAATAGAGATCACATAAATGACCAATGGCAAAACCAGATTATAGCCAATCAATAGTTGAATGACTATCCAACAACTGCTGATCAAATCTAAGCCCATTGCATTTCAATATTTTTTGAGAAAATGGTTTTTGGTGCCTTAGTTGGTTTAACAGGTTTTTCGTTTTCCTCTTTATTTAAAATCCATCCAATGAATTTATTATCCAAACTTTTTAAATAAAGAACATCCTGCTTATTCTTAAAACTAATGGTACGTCCTGATTCATAAACAGTGACAATTTTATCAGAAAACCGCACCCATTCTTTTGATTTATTAAACCTAGAAAGACCTGGCGCATCAATGATAATAACATCAAAAGCTTCTTTGAGCAAGTCCATTTTGGATTGAATATTGTCAGCTAGGCTTATCTCTAATAAGCTAGTATCTCCTCCATTATTTCCCATTACCATAATTTCACTAGGAGGTCTAAAATCGGGAAGAAACTGTTCCCCATTAAAAAAAGCTTCCAGATTTAATTGCGGTTCTACCATTGTTGAAATGGAATTGTTTTCAAAATTTCCATCAATCAACAAAACCCTTTTTCTAACCATCATAAATGCAAATGCAAGACTCATAGAAATTAAGGTTTTACCCTCACTAGACCCAAGACTATTTAGCATTAAAACTTTTGTGCCTGACATTTCATTTTCAATCTCAAACCTAGTAGACCTAAGCATCTCCTTGAAATTCTGTAATTTGAAATTTTCGTCAAATTGATTATTCCATAATTTTTTTAATTCAATAACCGACCCACTCAATAAAGGAATCATACCCAAAACAGGTAAATTGGTTTGATTGGCCAATTCCTTTGTTGCTATTATTGATTCATCCAAATAAAACAATATAAACAACACCAATAAGATTAATACACCTGTTGCCATTCCTGCAACAATGACCAATATTAATTTTTTGGACGGACTTGGGGCTCCAGGCACCCCATTCTCAATTTGTCTTAAAGAAATTGACAAACTGGATTCCATGCTTGACTTGTTATACCTAGACTGAGCATCTAGATATTCCTTACTGGCAACATCTATTGCACTTTCGTAGTTTTGAATCACAGCTTCGTGTGGAACAAGAAGGTCAAATTTTTGATTTAATCTTTCCAATTCAATCTTCAAACTATTCAAGCTGAACTTTGCAATATCTAAATCTAATTCCAATCTAGCTTTTTGATTGACCAAGTTTTCCTTAGCGGCTAATGGATTGGTGATGTATTTGTCTGTAGAAATTTGAATTTGCTGTGAAACTACTTTTCGGGCAGAATCTAATTTGAATTTTATTTTTTCATCATAGTTGCTCTTAATATAGTCATCTGAAAGGCTAATAATGTATTGTTTGGTTGAAGCAATTTGTTGGTTAATAGATACCATAGTGCTTTCAACATATTTCCGTTCTACAGGGCTAAATTTGTCATTGATTCCCTGCAAAGCACCAGCAAAAGCTATCACATCCTTTTCCGCTACCTGTCTTCTGGTTTCAAAATCCGCTAACTGTCCATAAAGACTTTTTGCTTGTTCAGCTAGATTTAAAACGCGATTTTGAATTTTATAATTTTTAAGCAACAATTTTAATCGTTGCATCTCCGCCTCTTTTTGCTTCATTACCGTATCAAGAAAATTGACGGTTTTTAACTTATTGTTTTTGACAAAATCAGCATAATAGTTAATAAATTCTTGTGCCAAAGTATTTACAACAAATGCACTAAGGTTGGCGTTTTCAGATTCAAAATAAATGTCAATGAAATCACTGTTATTGGGTCTATAGCTCCGCAGATTTTTGTCTAACCCATCATAATCATACCCCATTGAGGCAATTAATTTAATCATTCCAGCCTCGTCATTATTAAATGCAGATAAAGGCTCCCGCATAGTATAATGCTTTCTTATAACCTTGATGGCATTCCTTTTTGCTTCTGGCACTACTTCTTTCATGAGCTTACTAGGCTCTCTAAAAGGAACAGAATCTTCTAAATCGTGTAAAATCAATTTGAAGGATACTTGATCATAGACTTTTTTCAATTTGGTCATTTCTAACAAATTGCTAAAATCTAGATTCACCTTACTTTCTTGAAAGGCATCAGTTGCTAATACTTGTTGCGACTGATCAACCAATCCAGTTGCCATTCTTGCGTGTGAAGGATAAGTATTAGGCAAATTCCTTACAAGAAAATAGGTCAAAATGACCACAAAAATGGGCATCCCAATCAGGAGCCATTTTCGTTTAACTAATAATTTGATGAATCTTGCAAGCTCCATTATTGTATCTCCGATAATTTTTTCCCAACAATTGTTTCCAAACTACTTTTGGCCAATAAATAATTGGCCTCGGCATCTATTACACCTTTCCTGTTATCTGATTCATAAATCACACCCTTTGTAAAAGTTTCAAAATTCACTTCCCCTTTTTCAAACTTGTACCTTGTTTCTTTTACAATACTTTCCGCTTCCAATGCAATCCTATTCTGGATTTTTAAATGTATCCCAGCTTGTATGTATCGCACATATCTTGATTTTACGTCTGCAGCCATAATCATGTCAAAATCCATTTGACTTAACTTAGCAATTTCATATTCCACTTTAGTGGATTTAATTACGTAAGGCTTTTGTAGTAAAGCGGCAATATTTACAAAAAAGCCTACTTGAAACCCTGCAAGGGTTGGTTGGTTTAAAGAGGCTGCCCCACCACTAGGACTATAGTTAAGTGTAACTGAGAAAAAGTTAAACCAATCTAATTGAGCTTTCTTTACCGCAATATTGGCAATTTCAAGTTTCTTTTGGGCAATTTTTACTTGAGGGTAATATTTTCTTGCTGTGTCAATCAGTTTTTCTAAATAGGAATAATTCACTTCGGGTATCATAGATTCTTGAGCTATTGCTTGGTTAGATAGACTAATAGCAAAAACACATACCCATATTACAATCCATTTGTATGGCTTATGCTGCTCTTTCCTCCTGTTAATCATCCCCATAATCTTCTGTGTTTGATAACTATTTTAGTTTACCTAAGATTTACTGCACAAGTTTTCTAATCTCCCTTTTTAAAAGGATAGAATTACCGCAACCTAAAGGTACCATTTAAGAACATCGGTTTCCTGTTCGCTATCCCCGTTTTATCAACATCAAATCCCCTAATAAACAATTAGTTATGAATTAAGTGGATATTATTTTTATAGCAATAGGTAAAAAATTAACTTTAGCGTTGAATAGCCAGACATGTCATTAAAAGATACCATCAAGAACAACCCAACTTTAAAAAACCTAGTTCACTGGATGTTGGTTCCTTCCGGAGAGGCCAGACCAAGAATTTGGGTAAGGTTGTTGGTCAATCCTTTTATCCACAAAAAAGGCGCAGGTTCCACCATTCGTTGGAGTACCAGGATGGATGTACTCCCCTTTAATCAATTCCAATTAGGAGCAAATAGCACCATTGAAGACTTTAGTACAGTAAACAATGGTGTTGGAGACGTGATTATTGGAAACAATTCATTAATTGGAATGGGCAATACCATTATTGGGCCTATTCAAATTGGAAACAATGTCATATTTGCCCAAAATATTGTAGCCAGTGCTTTGAACCATGAATATAGAGATCCCAATCAGCCTATTCAATCCCAACCCATATTAAAGTCTCTCATAGTTGTGGAAGATGATTGTTGGATTGCAGCAAATGCGGTTATCACTGCAGGAGTAAGAATTGGCAAGCATAGTGTTATTGCCGCTGGAGCAGTAGTTACAAAAGATATTCCTCCATACAGTGTGGCAGTTGGCAACCCTGCAAAGGTCTTGAAACAATATAATTTTGAAACAAAAGATTGGGAAAGAGTTTAACCCAAACTCCTACACATTTTCTTTTTGAAACAGGGCCGGAATAGTTCTAAGTATCAACATAATATCATTGAAGAAACTATGGTTTTTAGCATAAATATTATCTAATAATAGCCTTTCCTCTTCAGACATTTTACCGTGTCCCCGCTTTTCAACCTGCCATAATCCAGTGATACCCGCCGGAGCCATAAAACGCAGGGCATATTTGTCGGTGGTTAGTTTTTCCGCTTCATACAATGGAAGTGGCC
>CAIZMD010000232.1 GCA_903933995.1 uncultured Bacteroidota bacterium | reverse complement strand
TGAAAGGGTATATTAATCAATTTTCAGAAAAATCAGTCATTAGTAATTAAAATATCATTTAATGATTGAATAATCGGACAAAACAAAAAGAAAGAAGAAGCAGCTAAACTCATTCAAATCGAAAACAAGTAATCTTACTCAAATCCATTTCTTTTTATGAGCAATATTAATGGCCTGGGTTCTATTGCTTACGTGTAGTTTTTCATAAATATGGGCGGCGTGTTTTCTAACTGTAAGCGGGGAAATATATAATTTCTCGCCAATTGCTTTGTAGTTTTTACCACTGACCATTTCTTTTAGAATTTCCATTTCTCGGTCACTAAGGCCCGAATCCTTAACGGTTTCATTTTCTTCGTTATCTGTATTAGCATGTGTAGGCATTTGCCTGAGCAAGTCCATGGCTTTTCTGGCAATGGCAGGGCTCATAGGTATGCCATTGTGTTCGTGAACATTGGCAATAGCATCCAGTATATGAATAGCACTGTCTTCTTTGAGTAAATAACCGCTAGCTCCCGCTTTGATAGCTTCAAAAATTTTGTCATTGTCCTCAAACACGGTTAATACAATAAAACGAATGGTAGGATATGCGGCTGTTGCAATGCTTATGGCTTCAATGCCACTAACTTCTGGCATTTCAAGGTCCATGAGCACTACGTCTGGTTTTTCTGGAGCTTCTTTTAATTTCTCCAGAAAGTCTTTTCCATTTCTTGCTTCAAATAAAAGCAAAACAGAAGGGTCTCCCGTTAATTTGTCTTTAACGGTTTGGCGATTGATGGGTTTGTCATCTGCTATGGCTATCCTAATGGGCATAGTACAAAACTGGGTTTAATACATTGAATAAACAATACTCTTATAAGAGCATTTGTTTTTGAATCGTAATCTTGGTTCCTGATTTTTTTTTTCGATTCAATTTTTAAACTTGCGCCAGCTTCAGCTGCCCTCCATTCCATATTTTCCAATCCATTTCCAGTATATTTCTTGTTTGGGTCAAAGCCAATACCATTATCTCTAATGCTAATTATTAAATGCTGGTTACATATAATCTGGTAGTAGATTAATCTAGATTGGCTGTGTTTGATTATGTTCTGAACAATTTCTTGTAGTAGTTTATTCAAATGAATGGCTGAGGAAGCGCTCAAGACACAGTTGTTTTCTATTTCTTCATCGGACTCAAAAGAAATCTCTTCAAAATTTTTTAAAACATTAAAACAATAGGTCTTAAATCCGTCACTAAAATCAGATACGGTAGTCTCTTTGTTATTTAACACCCAAATGGTCTCTCTTAGACTATTTAATATTTGTTCTGCATTAGATTGTATTTTGTTTAGTTCTGTATGCTCTCCTTGTATGGTTTTTAATTTGTCTACATTTGCCATTAATGCTGAAGTATAAGCACCCATATTGTCATGTAGGTCTCTACTAATTCTTTGTCTTTCTTTTTCTAATTGTTCCAACATGGCAAGGGATTGCATTTTTTTACGATACTTTCTTTGGCTAATCAATTTAATGATATACCAAGTAGTAGTTAAAAATGAAAGGTTTGCTATTAATAGAAACCACCACCTAAAATAAATGGGGGGATGAACTACTATTTCAAGT
>CAIZMD010000231.1 GCA_903933995.1 uncultured Bacteroidota bacterium | reverse complement strand
CCGTGACCTCATAACTACCTCGAATACTATAGGCATCTGCTGATTTATACTGTTCTACATAACTGAGTTTGCTCTCTCTACCCATAGATGACCTATTCAACAATTCGTTATTAAACTCATCGGTGATTTGTAAATTGTCTAATAACAAATCTCTATCACCCGTATATACTAAAGAACGCGTAAAGAGTTTTTTCTGACTGGGACTAATATTAATAGCGTCTTTTACTTCCTTATCTGCTAATCCCAAATCAAAACTTGCCACACCAATGATTTGTGGCTCCTGTCTGCCACCAATAGATTTGGCTAGATCCCTTACTTGATCAGAAGCTGAATTAAACCACCTGCTAACGTCTAGGTATTTATCATCTTTTAATCCATTGCCCAATTTGATTCCGGATAACAAACTATACGTGAGCAAGCCTTGTCCAAATTGACTGGCTTCATAAGCAGGTTGGCCGGAGGCCGATGCCGACAAAATAAAAGTACCGGTCTTATCTTTTAAATTTTCCAATGCCCTTACTTGGTCTGCAGGCATATCTCTTTTGGTAATGATTTCTTGAGCGTTTGTATTTGCCTGACCACTATTACAAGCGTCCAAGATTAGCACTTGTTTATTGGCTTTAATATTGCGCATCCAACCATTCAGCTCATCCGTACTAATAGCTACTTCTTTTTCAACCCCATTTAATTCTAAGGATGACGCTTCTGCGGTTAACATATAAAAATTCTTTTGACCACTGAGTAAAGCTCCATGACCAGCAAAGAAAATAACCAATATATCTTCCGCTTTGGAACTTACTGCAATTTCTTCCAGTCTTTTTTTAATAGCAGTTTTAAAAGGGGCATTGATATTTCCTTTTTCAGTGGTAAACAAACTGGTAATTACGTGTTGCTTACCATCTGTATTCAATAGTTTTTTAGCTGAGGCGGATAGTGCAGCACTAAAGCCTTCTGCATCAGGAGAGGCAAAATTGAGTTTCAATTTCTCACCCTTGTACTGATTTATACCAATGGCTACAACATACATATTGGGAGTTGCATTAGACTTTGGTTGTACACCGGTTTCAACTTCCCCACCTCTAGAAGTCATTGAACCATTGGCTACCGTAGCTTTTACAGAAACGGTATTGGAAATGCCAGGTACAAAAAAGGGCTTTAAATCGCTTTCATTGATTCCCAGATAATAGGCACTATTATTCTTAGGTAAAGTACTAGCTGCATATTCACCACGCATTTTACCATTGACAAATAATTGCACCATGCCTACGCCACCATCTTTTGGAAAGATTTGAAATTCATACCTACCATTGTTAAGTCCCATCTGTTGAACAAAGGGAGTTACATTACAGATTTGGATTTCAGAACTTTTCTTAGCAGTTATGGGTTCCTTAGTAATTCCCATAATCCTACTTACCAAGCCTGGTTGCCAACTCAAATCTTTGAACTGATCCAAGGCAACCACTTCTGTGCCACAGGTAAAGTATAAAAGCTTTCTGGCTTCTGCCGTACCATCATACCTATCATAAGGATCCAAAACCAAATAATCATAACCTTCCCCGATAGGAAAAAAAGTATATAGCAATTGACCTTGACTATCCCATTTTTTAAAAGTATTATCCTCCGATTGAGAAAGAATAAACCTACCATCCTGACTATATTTTGCTGTATGAACATTATTAGCATGCCCCTTTAATGTGGCCAACAAATTACCCGTATTGGCATCCCAAGATTCAATATTATTATCATTAAAAGTCATTAAAAAACTATTGTTGGTAGGATGGAACTGTATATCATTGGGAAAATATCCTAATTCCTTGAACCTACTGATAATACTATAATTGGTTAAGTTGATGATTAATAAATCAGTCTTGTTGGTAACGTACACCATTTTTGTACCATCCGGGCTAATTGCATGATTATTGGGGAAGATATCTTTTGCAATCCATTTATTTTCCAATAGCCTACCATCGGATGTACTCCAGATTTGCAAACCCTGTTCAGGTTTATTAGGTCCGCCAGCAGATACTGTAATAACTGTTTTATTGTCATTGGAGAAAAATGCAGCATAAAAGGAACTGTCTCCCATTCCTTTGAATTTGCCAATAGTTAATCCTGTATTGGTATTCACTAGCTCTAAATAAGGTCTTAAATTGGGGTCAGTAAGCAATAACAAATTGCCATCAGAACTAAATATGGGATTACCCATGGAGCCTAGTGGATTTCGATATCGTTTTTTTAATTCCCATTTTTTTCCAGTAGAATTCCAAATCCATAACCTTGCTAAACTATCACTAGAGGCAGTGACCACTTTATTACCATCTGGACTCAAATGAGCATAATAAACAGCATTATTGTGATCTTTTAAAGTAACAATTTCTTTTGCGGAATTGGCATCCCATATTTTCACTGTACTGTCAAATGATGCCGTAATAATTCTGGTTCCGTCCTTACTATATTCTGCAGAAGTAATACCTTTTCTATGGCCAATTAACATGGTTAATATTTGAGAGGTAACACTATTCCAGATTCTACAATTTCCTAATTCATCTGTAGTTAATATCTTAGTTCCATCAGGACTAAAATTAGAGCCAGTAGGAGCATAAGTTTGTCCATCCAAATCAAGGATTTCTTCTTCTGTAAATAGATCCCAAACCATGGCAACTTTATCATAACCTGCCGTAACCAATTTGGTGCCACTATTATCAAACCTTGCATTAATGACACCGTCAGGAATATCAATTTTTCTAAACAAATTGCCACTTGGAATGTCCCAGATATAAACGGATTGTAAATGCGTGGTCACTAGTCTTTTACTATCTATACTAAATTCAGCAGTTCCAAGTTCATCACTCACAACACCAAGAGAAACAATTTTGTGTCCGTCTTCAGCACTCCACAAACCCAATTCAAATTGATCAGAATAAGTAAATACATATTTGCCATCAGGACTAAATCTTGCTTCCCTAATATTGCCCTTATTGGTAATTTGAAACAGTTTTTGACCTTTCATATTCCAAACCATGGCAATTCCATCTTCTGAGGAAGACAGTATTTTGTTATTCACCTTATTGTATTCTACATATTCTACCTTGGCTTTATGTCCTTTACAAGTAGCAACTTTCCTTCCAGTTGATTTGTCCCAAATGGCAAATTTTTCGCTTTCATCTGTGGCAATAATTAATTTCCCATCAGGATGTTGTGTAATCCAACCAAATTCGGCTTCTGGGTTTTTAATGGTTTGTAAAAGACGTCCATTGGTAGCATCAAAAAAACGCAAAGCACTATCAGAAAAAGGAGCATAAATATATTTTCCATCCTCACTAAACCCTGCGTCATAAATTCCTTCCATATTGTGAGACATAGAAGCAATTAAATTGCCATTATAAGAATTCCAGAGTTTAGCTGTTCCGTCTTCCGAAACTGTTAAAATGGTCTTGCCATCGGGACTAAATACGCCCATACCAATCATACCTTCATGCCCTTTGAGACTAGCCAGTAACATCCCGTTTTGCCCATCCCAAATTTTAACTGTTTTGTCCTGTGAAACGGTCAATACCCGTTTGCCATCCTTACTAAAAACACCGTCAATAACCTCTTGTGTATGCCCAATGGGCAACATTAATTTGGCTGTTTGGGCATAACTATTTGTTATGATAACCCATAATAGTATACATAGTAATGGCAATTTGTGCATAAGAATGGGGCTTTACTTAAATGTAGTTTTTTATTGGGATATACTATAATAAGCCAATAATTTGTTTTATATTGGACAAACCAAAATTAAAACATATGAAAAAAATCGTTTTATTGATGATGGCTTGCTTTTCAACAGCCATAATGCTAATCAGTTGTGGTACTGGCGAAGAAGCTGCTAAAGCTGCAGATACTACTGCAGTTAAAGTGGATACTCCAGCTCCTGCACCTGCCGTAGTTGATACAACAAAAACAACTGACACTGCAGCAGGCAAACCAATTGTAACGCCTCATTAATAACGTTACTTATTATTGGAACCCCGGTCAAGGAAATCACAGATTTTCATGACCGGGGTTTTTTAATGTCAATTTGCTCTGCTTAATTTTTAGACCAACCTCTTTGGGTTTGTTTTGGGAATGGGTTAATTTTTCTAATAACCAACGCTCTACACGGTGATGGGTAGGAATCAACAAAGCCGCAATACATACAAAAATCAACAATTCTAAAACTGGGGTATGATGTGTGAGTTCTGCAACAATGGGATGAAGCAGAAGCGTGAGATATTCAAAAAACAATAGCAATGATATGATTCCCAATGTCTTAATCAGCTTAGCGGGAACTTTTCTTTTACTCAACAATAGTGTAATGAGGAAAAATAAAGGAATAAAAATACCCATTAACAAGAGTTGTAATTGCTGAGCCCTTTCTGCTGCTTCTTTTATTTTTTCTTCTTCCAAAGTTGCTTGTCTCAATGATTCTTGAAAAGTTTTTTCTTGAAACAGTTTTACTTTTTCTTGACTATTAATGGCTTCACTAATCAGGTTGAATTGTTCTAAGTAATAAAGTGCACTATCATTTTGTTGGATAGATTTATAATAATCACTTAGAAAAGCTGTTTGATCTTTGATTCGGTTGGGAAATTTATCTTTTCCGGCATAAAATGGAATCTGCCAGGCCATGTATAAAGCAGAATCTGATTGACGGGTTTTCAGATATAGTTTGGCCAGATTTAAAGTTGCTTCACAAAACAAGTCGTCATCTTTTACTTGTTTTAATTGTATCCTAGCCAATTGATAGGCTTGTTTTCCTTCTATATAATTGGTTTTTTTGACCAAACAATTACCCAAACCAATATTAGATGCTGCAATTAAATAACTATCATTTTTCTCATTGGCTTTTTGAAATGCCTTGTTATAATAAGTATATGCAGAATCATTTTGGTTTAGTCTATCATAAATGTCTCCAAGGTTTTGGTAACTAAAATATTCAAGTTTGGTAATTTTATTAGACTTGATAATACTATCTGATTTTAAATAATAGGGTAAGGCATGGGTATAGTCCGCTTGCTGGGTATAGATTATCCCAATATTCATTAAAGAAAAAGCCATGTTATAGGCATTGTTGCTTTTTTCTGAAAAAGCCAATTGCTTTAGAAAAATCTCTAGTGCTTTATTATAATCCCCTTGGTTATTATAGGAATTAGCCATGAATTGCAGCGATTTCAAAATCCCATCGGTATACCCAATTTTCTGAGCCAAATCTGCCGCTTCTTGGGCAACCAAAATGCCTTTGGCTGGTTGGGATAAACTATAAGCATAGGCTATTGAATCCAAAATGATAACCCTATTGGAATCTAATTTGGTCAACTGCAGCCGTTGCTGCAAAGAATCAATTTGTCTGTTCTGTGCAAAACCAGACAATTGATTCAATAAGAATCCAAGGAAGAACAGATAAAAAATCCTACATTTCATATGAGAAAAAATCTATTGATGGAATTTAGACCGATAATAAATAGTAAAAAAATATTCCTTGCTTTTATTTTGATCTTCCTGTTGTCTCCATCGCTACAAGCACAAAGTTTTTGGCAATTTCAATGGAAAATTAGCAAATCGGGAAAGCTATCAATGATTGATGGTTTATTAGTGCAAATGGAAGATAATACTGGATTTATCAGATTAGCATTCCAAGACGATCAAAAAAATCAGCAAATAGCAGAAATTAACTTGCACTTAGAGTACCTCAAGAATACTTCAGGCAAAATAGACAGCGGTTATTTGGTGCAAGTATTAGGGAATCCAAAACTAGTATTAGGAACAGGACTGAGTTTATTAGATAACCAATGTTTACTATTCAAAAAAAAGGAACCTTTAGAGGCCGTAATGCCTAGTCAATCTGGGGTATTAGATGCTGCTGGAAGATTGGTAACAACCCTGCCCTTAATTAGTAAAAAGAACCTAACTGAAACGATGCTGGTAGAACCAGTGCTTGCCAAATACTTTTTAAAAGAAGAACCACTGTATAAAAATTATACGGCACCTAAAAGTAGGGGTGGGGGATTTTTTGTTGGCAAGCCCATACCCACCATGCACGTGATAATTGTGGCTGATCTAAAAGACCCTAGTATTGGAAAGGGTTGTAAGGTTGACCAGACCAAATTGAGTCAGGTTTATATTACAATTGCACAAAAACTTAAAGTAAGACTTGATACCATTTTTTTGGTCAACGATACATATGGTAAATTTGCTATCCAGAAAGCCTTGGATAATCTAAAACCAGGCAAAGACGATATGGTCATGTTCCATTATACTGGTCATGGATTCAATCGTGAAGACTCATTAGATCCCTATCCAAATATGTTCCTCGTTCCTTATGAGCAAAGAACCAGTTGGGAAAAAGCCAAGGCAGATGAACAGGAATTAGGTTTGAGAACTAACACGTTGGGTATACAAGAAATCTATCAAACCATTGTAGCTAAAGGAGCTAGGTTAAATATTGTTTTTAGTGATTGCTGTAATACCAATTACAAACTCAAAAACATACCAGTAAATGACCTCTCAGGAACCAGTAGGGGTTTTACCAATCTTTACCCCGATTACTGTAAAAAGCTTTTCCTAGATGAAAAAGTAAATATTTTGGCAACCGCGGTGATAAAAGGAGAGCAGGCTGCCAGCCACCCAACAAAGGGTTCTTTGTATACCAATTATTACCTTCAAATCATTAGTAGTTTTTTATCACCTGCTTATAATGGCTCTATAGAAGAAGTAACCTGGAAGTCAGTAATTCAGGGAACGGAGAAAAAGACCAAAGAAACCGCGCCATCCATTTACAATACCACTACCAAGTCTCCTTTTAAAATGACGCCATTTTCAAAAATTCAATTGAAAAAAGACTAGGCCTTACCCTTGGAAGATTTTCTGATTTGTAATTCTGTTGGTATAGATACGTGTTTAAAACTACTCACAGGTCTCTTGCTTTCTACCAGTTCTAACAGTAGTTCCATAGCTTGTTTCCCCATTTCAAAAGCTGGTTGTTTTACGGTAGTCAATCCTGGATTAAAGAGTTGCGGGGCACTGAAATTGCTAAACCCAGCAAATGCTAGTTCCTCTGGAATTCGAATGGCTTTTTGTTGCAAATAATCAAAGCTGGCAAGGCTAATCAAGTCAGATGCAGCAAACAATGCATCTGGCGGATTGTCTAAAGCCAATAAAGAGGCTAACTGCGTTTCAACTTCCTTGGTATCAACACCTCCTTGTTCACAATAGCGAATCAAACTGGCATCCAAAGGAATACCTGCCAATTTTAAGGCATCGGCGTATCCAGCCAACCTTGCTTTGGTAGTAAAAATTTCTTCTGAACTGGTAATATGTGCTATTCGTTTAAAACCTTGGTCTAGTAAGTGTTTGGTCAAATCAAAAGCACCTTGGTGATTATCGGCAATTACGGTATGGGTTTCTAATTCATTGGTGATTCTATCAAAAAACACAATGGGTGTTCCCGAATCCTGAATAGACTTAAACTGAGAAAAGTCTGTGGTTTGTGCAGATATGGATACCAATAATCCATCTATGGAGCGCCAAGTCAATTGATCCAAGTTGTTCTTTTCCTTTTCAAAATTCTCCATACTCTGCGTAATAATCACATGGTAATCTTTGGCAGATGCTACTGATTCAATACCTGTAATCACTTCTGCAAAAAAGACTTTAGAAACGGAACTCAGGATGACTCCAATACTCCTTGTCTTTTGGTTTTTCAGACTCTGGGCCATTAAATTAGGATGATAATTATGCGCTTTGGCATAGGCTTTCACCCTTTTTTTGGTCTCTTCACCAATTTGATAGCTGTCTTT
>CAIZMD010000230.1 GCA_903933995.1 uncultured Bacteroidota bacterium | reverse complement strand
TATACTTAATTCATTTCCATTCCCCTATCTTTGCCGCTCTAAAAAATTTTGTAAACCGTTACTAATATGCAACTGAAAGGTTTAGTGCGCTTCTTTGCGATTGCTCTTATTTTGATCTGCTTGTATCAATTGTCTTTTACGTGGTTTGTTCGCAGCCATGAAGGAGAAATGGAAACCAAAGCCGATACGTGGATGAAAAGATTCCCTACCCCTGAGCAACAATATCCGGGTAACAAGGAACTCCAATCAGCTTACGCCGATAGTTTGAAAGAAGTAAAAAAACAGCGCTTACAGCGTATGTTAGACAGTACCAAAGACAGTAAACTGGCTTTTGGTTTGACAACATACAGAAGTGCTAAAGAAAAAGAACTCTTGTTAGGTCTTGATCTACAAGGTGGTATGAGTGTAACCATGGAAGTTGGTCTTGGAGACTTGATCAAGTCTTTGGCTAACTACACCAAGGATCCACTTTTCTTAAAAGCTTTGGAAAATGCCAATGCAAGAAAAGCCAATAGTGGTGCTGATTTGATTTCTCTGTTTTCAGAAGAATTCAAAAAAGTAAATCCTACAGCTAAGCTGGCTCCTTATTTTGCAACCAGAAGTAATGGTAAAGTAAAATTTGATGCTACCGATGATGCGGTTTTGACTTATTTGCGTGAGCAAGCCAAAGCAGCATTTGACAATACCTATCGCATTTTGCGCACACGTATTGATCAATTTGGTGTATCCTCTCCCAATATCAATCCAGATCCATCTAAAAGTATCATCAATATTGAATTGGCTGGTATCAATGATAAAGAGCGTGTACGTAAATACCTTCAAGCAACTGCTAACCTGCAGTTCTTTGAAATGTATACTTTAGAAAGTAAGGATTTACAAAGTGGTATTGTTGCTGCTGATAAATCAGTGCAAGAATATTTAAATGGCGTAAAACCTGCAGACACTGAAATTGCTAAGAAAGACACAGCTACTGCTGTTGCAACAGCTAAAGTTGATACAACCAAAGCTGCTACCATTTCTACAGTAGCTAAGGATACCAATAAATCTGCTATTGCTAAAACAGATACTACTAAGGCTAAACTGAATGAGTCACCTATTGTGCGTCTGATTCAATTTACCCAACCTTACCAAGGCCGTGGAGGTAAAACTTTGTTCCCATCTAATATTGGATACATTGCCACCAAGGATACTGGAGCCCTGAATGATTATTTGAGAATGGACATTGTGAAAAACAAATTCCCTTCCAACCTGGTATTCATGTATGGTAAAGTAGACGGTTCTGATCCTAAAACACAAGATGTTTTGATGTTGTATGCTATCAAAACCTTAGACAATGGACAAGCTGAATTAGAAGGTGATCATATTACCAATGCTGGTCAGGATTATGACGAGAGAGGCCGTATTGCCATCAAAATGAACATGGACAAGATTGGCGCCAATATCTGGGCCAAAATGACCACCAAAAACGTAGACAAGCCAATTGCCATTGTTTTGGACAATTTTGTTTACTCTGCTCCAAATGTAAATGACCCTATCACTACTGGTAATTCTCAAATCAGTGGTAGCTATACTATTAAAGAAGCACAAGACCTTTCTGAATTGTTAACCAGTGTTAAATTAACTGCACCTGCTAGAATTGTAGCAGAACAGCAAGTTGGTCCAACACTTGGTGCTGAATCCATTAAAGGTGGTGCTATGTCTTTCTTGATCTCTTTCATTGTCATCTTTGCCTTAATGCTCCTCTACTTTAATACAGGTGGATGGGTGGCAAATATTGCCTTGATCTTGAACTTATTGTTCACCATTGGTATCCTAAGTGCTTTGGGCTTTACGCTTACTGCTCCTGGTATTGCCGGTTTGGTGTTAACCATTGGTTTGGCCGTGGATACCAACGTTATCATCTTTGAGCGTATCAAAGAAGAATTAACCAAGGGTAAGAGCTATCAAAATGCCGTGAACGATGGTTACCAACGTTCTTTGGCTCCAGTTTTGGATGCCCACGTAACCACTTTATTAACCGCCTTAATCTTGGCTTATTTTGGTCTTGGTCCTGTATTAGGATTTGCTACTACCCAGATTATTGGTATCCTGTTAAGTTTGTTCTGCGGTATCTTGGTATCTCGTTTGATCACAGACTGGTACATGGGTAAGAATCGCCACTTTGAATATTTCACTGGCATTTCTAAGCGCATTTTCAAACACGCTTCTTTCAAATTCATCGAATACAGAAAATTTGCTTACGGAATCTCCGTAGTAGTATTTGTGTTGGGTGTTGCCTCTTTCTTCCATGGTTTTAAAGAAGGTGTGGAATTTGAAGGTGGTAGAAGCTACACCGTTAAGTTTGACAAGCCTGTTAAAGAAGAAGAAATTCGTTCAGCCTTGAAAACAACTTTTGGTGAAGACGTTATTACTAAGACAGTTGGTTCTAATAAACAGATCAATATCACTACTGCCTATAAAATCAAAGAAAGCGGCAACAACGTAGATTCATTGGTTGAAAACATGTTGTATACTGGATTGAAGCCATTTATTCCATCTACTGTTACTTTCTCAGAATTTGAAAGTAAATACAAACAAAGTTCTCAAACAGTTCTACCAACCATTTCAGATGACCTGAAAGCAGGTGCTGCTAAAGCGGTAATCTTTGGTATGATCATTATTTGTTTGTACATCTTTATCCGATTCCGTGACTGGCGTTATTCATTGGGAACCATTTTCTCCCTATTGCATGACGTGTTTGTAACATTGATTGTATTTAGTTTCTTGAGAGATTTTGTTCCTTTCCCGCTTGAAATTGACCAGCACTTTATTGCGGCTGTGTTAACCGTAATTGGTTTCTCTATGAACGATACCGTAATTGTTTACGATAGGATTCGTGAAGACAGC
>CAIZMD010000229.1 GCA_903933995.1 uncultured Bacteroidota bacterium | reverse complement strand
TCTGGATGCATTTTACAGTGAACGGTTTAGGGGCGGGGGGACAATCCAATGACACCGCGGCAGCAAAATCTGCTGCTTGATTTTTTAAAAAGCGGAAAAATGGGGGTTTTATTGTGTTGGCCTTAAAAAAAGGAGATTAAAATCCGTGTTTCACGGTATTTCTGGCAAGGGGTGGCTGGATAATTTTGGGTATGAAACAATTAGCCCTTTTACCCCTTTTCTTCATCTGTTTATTGACTACGGCCCAGAACCCCAGTGATGCTACTACCAAAACGGGTTGTTTGGTAGGTAATTGCGAAAATGGAACAGGAAAGTTTCGTTTCAAAGACAATAATGTGTACGAAGGCCAGTGGAAAAATGGCAAACAGGAAGGCAAGGGCAAAACAACCCTTGTTAGCGGGGCAATCTATCAGGGCGATTTTAAAGCCGGTAAAATGCATGGCAAGGGCCGATTTACCTTAAACACAGGTGATTATCTAGAAGGCGATTTTTTTGATGACCGTTTTGAAGGTCAAGGGGTGTTTATTTTTAAGAATGGCATTAAAATGGGTGGCACTTATGTTAATAATAGTATTAAGAACGGCTATCAGATTAAACAAGATAGTACTCGCTATGATGGTGATTTTATAGCCAATAAAAAAGATGGGAAAGGTGTCATGCAATACAAGGATGGCACGGTCTATTCTGGCGATTGGAAAAAAGACCAGAGAGAAGGCAAAGGTGAGATCAAAGATAAAAACGGTACTATTATTTATAGTGGAGACTGGGCTGCAGATACCATGATGCATCCAGAACAAAGCAGTATTGCAAAAAAGAATTTATATAATGCTTGGGCAGATATTCTTAAAAGACATTTTTCGGGAATGGAAGAATTGATGATCAATGGAAATAAAGGATATATAAGCCTAGATATGGATTTTAAATTAATGGAAGACTATAGCATTTCTGCTATTTGCACTACCAAAATGAATGTAGACGGCAAAATTTTTACTAAAAAAGCCCGTTGTTCGGGAACAGTTGACCCGGCTAGTTTTAAACTGAAATTTTCAGAAAAAGAATTCCTTTCAAAAGATGAATTTACTTATCAACTACAATGGCAATACAATGAGTTTAACCTAACCCTTTATTCAGACAATGCAAGGCTTGGTCATTATTTGCTAAAAGGTGAAAGCACTGATGGCAGAAATCTAAAAACTGAATTAAAAGACAATTAACAAACTTAGTTCCCGTACACACTCAAGAACTTGATGCGCATGATTTTGAGCTGTTCCCAACTATAATCATTATCGCTTAACTCCTGACGCGCTACGTCTAAGGAAGAGGTTTGACAGCTTTTGAAATATTCAATAATGTCTTCCTGATCGTATTCATCTAACCACTCGTCAATAGCATAGTCTAGGTTGAGTCTAGTTCCGCTAGCAGCTATGGTTTCCATTTCTTCTAACAACTCGTCTAGTTTCAAACTCTTGTTTTTGGCAATGGTTTCTAGTGGGATTTTCTTGTCTACGTTCTGGATAATATAGATTTTGTTATTACCCTTGTTAGCCACGCTGCGCATGACAAAATCATCGGGTTTTTCAATCTCATTTTCTTCTACGTATTTGGCAATCATTTCTACAAATGATTTACCGTATTTAATGGCTTTACCCTTGCTCACACCCTGGCATTTTTCCAATTCTTCCAAACTGGTAGGATACAAAGTGGCCATGTCTTGCAAGGAGTTTTCCAAGAAAATCACAAATGGAGGAAGGCTTTTTTTCTTGGCTTCTTTCTGACGCAATTCTTTGAGCATTTCAAAGAGTTTTTCATCAGCTGCAGCACCGGTTTGATTGGCGTTCTCCCCTTCTTCGTCATCCGCATTGGCGTCTTCAAACAGGTTGTTCAACACAATCTTAAAGGAAGCTGGTTTTTTCAAGAACTTCTCGCCCAGCTCTGTGACTTTTAATAGACCGTATTCTTCAATGTCTTTTTTAAGTAGATTTTCCAACAACATTTGTCTAATCAGACTGCTCCACAAATGGTATTCCTTGTCTGCACCAATCCCGTATACCGGAAGATTATCATGACGGAACATACTAATCTGTGGCGTGAGTTTACCCATGACCACACTCACCACATAGTCTGTAACAAAACGCTCATCCAATGCTTTAACCGTATTGAGTATTTTAACTACGTCTTCCTTGGCTTCAATTTTTTCCTTAGGGTTCAAACAGTTGTCACAATTGCCACAGTTTTTTCCTTCCCAGTTCTCTCCAAAATAGTGCAACAATACTTTGCGGCGGCATACAGCAGATTCTGCATAAGCCACGGTTTCATCAATTAATTGCGCACCCACTTCTCTTTCACTCAAAGGCTTGTCGCGCATAAAATGTTCTAGCTTGGAAACGTCTTTGTGCGAATAGTATAAGACACAAAGCCCTTCCATTCCGTCTCTTCCAGCCCTACCCGTTTCTTGGTAATAGTTCTCAATAGAT
>CAIZMD010000228.1 GCA_903933995.1 uncultured Bacteroidota bacterium | reverse complement strand
GCTCAATGAGGCTTAATTGTTCAAATAACAAAATGTAAAAAATTTAAAATGAACACCTGAAAATGCTCAGGTGGTATATAACCTTTCCAGAAATGACTTAATGAACTTTGTCACGGAAGTAAATGATCAGTCTATAGAGAGACTATATGAATGCTGCAAAGCTAGGGTAAAATTATTTAATGCCTTGTTAAGGTGGTTAGTGTGCCTGATAATCAACTGCTTATCAATTGATTTAGCTTAGATTCAAAAAGCCTACAATCTGTTCAAGATAGGTTGCATCTGTTTGGTCAAACTGGTCCAGTTCCGAGCTATCTACGTCTAAAACGCCAACAACTGCTCCATTCACAAATAGCGGAACCACAATTTCTGATTTGGACAAACTGCTACAAGCAATATGACCAGGAAATTTTTCAACGTCTGGTACAATCAAGGTTTTGGCTTGCTCCCAACTACTTCCACAAACACCTCTTCCCTTTCTAATTCTGGTGCAGGCAACTGGTCCTTGAAATGGTCCCAATACCAATTCATCTTCTTTTACCAAGTAGAAGCCTACCCAGAACCAACCAAACTGTTCTTTGAGTGCGGCTGCGGTATTGGCCAAATTAGCTACCAAGTCTGGCTCTCCGTCCAACAAACCTTTGATTTGAGGAATCAGTTCCAAATATTGTTCTTGCTTGCTGCCTTGTGTTATCTTCAAATCTTCTGCCATAGCGCAAAGATAATAGCTTTTGAAAGCGGTTGAAGACCAAGTCAAAAAATGTAAATTTGAAAAATGGATTCCTTGCCAATTAGTATTCAGGAAGTAGGTAGCAAATCCGCTTTGCGCGATTATATTTTTCTTCCAGCCAAACTATACCGTGACAATCCCAATTGGGTGCCGCCCATATATTTGGACGAATGGAAATTTCATGATCCCAAACAAAATCCATCGCTTGGTAAAGCAACCGTGATCAGACTATTGGCCAGTAGGGGAAATAAATTGGTTGGCAGGGTCATGGGTATCATTAACCACAAATACAATGAGACCCATGGAGAAAAGACGGCAAGGTTTTTTCAATTGGATTGTATCAATGACCAGCAAGTTGCCAAAGCCTTACTAGACGCGGTGTATGATTGGGCTCAAAAACAATCCATGCAACAATTGATTGGTCCTTTTGGGTTTTCTGACAAAGACCCGCAGGGCTTGCAAATAGAGGGTTTGGAGCATTTACCCGTGATTGCTACAGCTAGTAATCCATACTACTTACAATCATTGGTAGAGGGGGAGGGATTTGTCAAGCACTTGGACTGTGTTTCTTTTAAAGTGGTTGTGCCCAATACCATTCCAGCATTGTATATAAAAGTGATGGATCGGATCAAAAAAAATAGTCAGGTCCAGCTCTTGGAATTCAAAACCAAGAAAGCATTAAAACCTTATATAGTTCCAGTATTTAGATTGGTGAATGAAACCTATTCAGACCTATTTGGTTTTGTACCCATGACAGAAGAGGAGATGAAGCGGATGGCTGCTCAATACCTGCCTATCTTGGATCCCGCATTTGTGAAACTTGTGTTGAACCAAGAACAAGAGCTCATTGCATTTGTAGTGGCCATGCCAGATATGAGCAAGGGTATTCAACAAGCAAAGGGCAAATTATTTCCTTTTGGATTCATCCAGATATTATTAGCAGCCAAAAAATCCAAACAATTGGATCTATTGTTAGGTGCGGTGCGCAATGATTATAGATCCATTGGATTAACCGCCTTAATGGGAACAGCCCTCTTGCAAACTGCCATTGAACGCGGCTTTGAACTCATGGATAGTCACTTGGTTTTAGAAAGCAATCAGGCCATGTGTGCAGAATACCAACGAATTGGGGGAGAAATCTACAAGCGATACCGAGTATATAAAAAGCCCATTGGTTAACTTAAGGATAATTCAGTAACTTTTGTTTTCTTAAAACCCACCATCATGGCAAAACAAAAGCTGATTAATCTAGACGAATACCTGGCAAAGCCCGGAAAAAAAATCAAACTCAAATCTTATAATACATCAACCAA
Source organism: uncultured Bacteroidota bacterium (assembly GCA_903933995.1). Classification (GTDB taxonomy): domain Bacteria; phylum Bacteroidota; class Bacteroidia; order Chitinophagales; family Chitinophagaceae; genus Sediminibacterium. Next base: position 4,505 of record CAIZMD010000228.1, on the reverse strand, counting down.
AAATAAACCACTTGAAAAAGCAAGGGGTGAGGAATTGTTGGCCCGTGGCATTCAAGAATTAGCCAATCTGCAAGACATGCTCTATGCCCACAATGAATACAGTGTCTTGATTGTATTTCAAGCCATGGACGCAGCTGGAAAGGATGGTACTATTAAACACTTGATGAGTGGGCTTAATCCAAGTGGTGTGAAAGTGAGCAGTTTCAAAACACCTTCCTCAACTGAATTGGATCATGATTATTTCTGGCGTCATTACAAAGAATTGCCCGCTAGGGGAGAGATAGGCATTTTCAACCGATCTCATTATGAAAATGTATTGGTAACCAAAGTGCATCCTGAGTATATTCTCAGTGAGAAAATACCGGGCATCACCAGTGTCAAAGACATAAAAAAAGAATTTTGGGAAAATAGGTATGCACAGATTAGACGCTTTGAAAAGAACCTAACAGAAAACGGCACCATCATCCTGAAATTTTTCTTAAACGTTTCTAAAGAAGAACAGAAAAAACGCTTTCTTGACAGAATTGATGACCCCAAGAAAAATTGGAAATTCTCTTTGGCCGATATGAAAGAGCGCGCCTATTGGGATCAATACCAGCAAGCTTATGAAGAAATGTTTAACCAAACTTCAACGGAATATGCACCTTGGTATATTATTCCTGCAGATGACAAATGGTATATGCGCATCTTAGTGGGGCTTGCCATTTATGAGCAGTTTCACAAACTAAAAATTGAATATCCTACCGTATCAAAAGAAACCAAAGCGGCTTTGTTAAAAGCCAAAGAAGTATTGTTGGCTGAGAAATAATTAGTGAATGTATTTTCCAATGACGGGTAGTTTCTGAAACTCTTTTTTCTCTACTAGTAGAATAAACCAAGTAAAGACAAAGAGCAAGGCGCTACCCGTTACTAATTGAAACCAGAAGGGACTATAGAAATAGAGTAATGCTTTTTGAATGAGGAAAAAGCTTGTGACTATGCCTATATAGGCCAATAATTTTTTCCAGGCATAAGGAATGGGGTAAGCTTTTTGCCCCCAAACAAAACTAATCACCATCATGCTGCCATAGCAACTAAAAGTAGCCCAGGCACAGGCCATATAACCAAAATAAGGAATCAAGAAATAGTTGATAGCTAGGGTAATACTTGCACCCACTAGTGTAATCCATGCACCCGCCATGGTATTATTGCTCAACTTGAACCAAACGCTTAGGTTATAATAAATACCCAAGAACATATTGGCCAAGAGCAGGATGGGCACTACTTTCAAACCTTCCCACATTTCTGGCTTTCGGATAAACTGTTTCCAAACATCAAGATAAAGCGCTACAAATAAAAACATAAAACAAAGCGTGATTACAAAAAATTTCATCACCCTAGCATAGAGTTTTGGCGCGTTTTTATCAGCTGCTTGTTTGAAGAAAAAGGGCTCAGCTCCCATACGGAATGCTTGAACAGCAAGACTGATTAAAATAGATAATTTATAACAGGCTGAATAGATTCCTACTTGTACATTGGCTTCTGTAGCATTAGATACGGGTGCCCACCATTGCAACATGATCCTGTCAAAAGTTTCATTCACCATGCCAGCAAAACCCACAATGATTAGGGGCATACCATAGCGCATCATTTCTTTCCAAAGTGCTGCGTCAAATTTCCATTGAAAACCAAAGAACTCCTTGCTCAATAGCAATAACACCACTGCATTTTGAATCAGGTTGGCCACCAACAAATAACCCACGGCCCAATTAGGATCATAGTATGCTGCCATCCAATGGTCTGGATGCAGGGCTAAGTATTGCGGAATAGTACTAAGTAAAAGATAGGTGGCGGCTATATTGATTAAAATGCCACCCACTTTGGTGAGCGCAAATTTTACTGGTCTTCCTTCTTGGCGCAGTCTTGCAAAGGGAATGCCACAGAGCGCGTCAATGGCAATTATGCCCGCTGCTACTAGAATATATTCTGGATGTTCACCAACAGACAAAGCAGTGGCAATGGGCGCTCTTAATAATACCAATACTACAGTTAATAAAAGCGTAGAACAGATGAGTGAAATACTGGTGGTATTAAATACATTATCTCTGTCATTCGCATTAGAAAAACGAAAATAAGCCGTTTCCATGCCATAGGTAAAAACCACATTCATAAATGGAATAAAGGAATATACTAACGAGAACTCACCATAAACCGATGTGGCTAATTTGATGGTTAAATAGGGCAACAATAAGTAGTTGATGAATCTTGCCACAATGGTGCTGACCCCATACCAAATTGTTTGACCCGCTAATTTTTTGATACCACTCAATGTGTTGCTGATTTTAACAAGCTACCCGCCTGAACCGTTTGCTAAAGTAATGAAACCTTGACTAATGCCCATGATTCCCAGGACCAGCTGCCGCTCCAGGTTCAGAAAACCTTGGGTCCCGGATAAAAACACTGTCTGTTAGTGTGTTTAGAAAGGCTTTTAGCTGTCCAATCTCAAAATTGCTTAGTGGTAGTCGGTTGTTGAATTGGGGGTCTGTAGTAGGCCCCAAAACCATTTGTTTGCGGTAGTGATCAAATACATTGCTCAAAGCAAAAAAACGGCCATCATGGCCATAGGGTGCCGTTAGGGCGATATTTCTTAAACTGGGTACTTTGAACTTGAGGGAATCTGCCGGTTGGTTGGTAATGCGCATGCGGCCAAGGTCTTTTAAAACATCATCCTGTGAAAGACCCGCGTTGCGATATTGGTTGTCTGTAAACAGCGGGGCAGGATGACAACTAGCACATTTTTGTTGGAAAATACCATAGCCCAATTTTTCCGGTAAATTAAAACTATCTCTTCCTTGCATCACTTTGTCATACTTACTATTACTGCTAATCATCAGTAACATAAATTGACTCAATGCTTTTCCAACACGCTGTGTATTGATGTTGGCATCGCCGTAGGCAGATAAAAACATTGTTTGATAGGCTTTGTCTGACTTGATTTTGGCAATTACATTTTCTAATGTTTCGGCCATTTCATTTTCAGCCGTAATGGGTGCTAGTGGTTGAAGGTCTAAATGCGTAATCCCACCATCGGCCATGAAATTGGTTTGCCAAGCAAGGTTCTGCAAAGCGGGTGCATTACGCGTGGTTTGTTGGTTATTAATCCCGTGACTAAGCGGATGGTCAAATGTGGTAAATGCTGCAAACTGTTGGTGACATGTGCCGCAAGAAATACTATTGTCTTTGCTAAGTCTCACATCATAAAATAGTTTCTTGCCCAAAGCAAATCCTTCTTCTGTTAGGGGATTGCTTTTAAAATCATATGCAGGTTGGGGCCAGCCTTTTGGAATGGAAAAAGCAATGGGATGCGGTTTTTTGGGTGCATTCATCCAGCTGATAATTACCAGTAAAGCCATCGCCGTAAGGCCAAGAATGACTGTTTTTCTCATGGCTGAATAATTGAAAACATTTGGGCATAGTTGGCCGCAATTTTCATGGCCAAGTTGCCGGGTGAATGACAAACGGGACGCTCTGCAATGAGCAAGGAACTATTCCCACTAAACCAAGCATTAAGATCCACTTTCACCTGTAAGTCTTTTGGAAGGCTGCTTCCAGGAATGGCTAGGCGAATGGTTTTGAGCACATTTTCACCTGTTCTAAAACCTCCAATATGATAAGTAAATGCATGCGCTGGCAAAGAAGAACTGGGAGAACTACCTTCTAGTTTGGCAAATACATAACCCGTATTCCAGGTCCAGAACATGCCCTGCATGGGATCCAATACCCCTGTTTGAATACCACTACAATTCCGGGCACTATCTACTCCTAATAGAAATTCAATGGCGCTGTAATTTTTGTTGCTATTGGGTAGGATAATTTTTTTGGAATTGGGTTCTGCTTCATTGATGAGATAATAGGAATCAGGAATAATTTGACGATTACCCTGCGCGTCTATCAATACCAAATTGGAGACATAATATTTAAATCTTCTGACTACCAATATTTCTGCATTGCTATTCTTGATACTGTCTTCCAAAACCAATGGTTGACTACCTACAAAGTGTTGGAAGCTGATGCTTTGTTGGGCCTGAGTTTCACTGAATGCTGAAAACCCCAAAAGCAAGAGTATTAGGTATTGCAACAAATGTTTCATCAGTCTTCTGCTTTGAATTTTTTGCGCATCAATTTATTGGTTGCATGGCGCTTTTTGGATTCTATTCTTTTTGCTTGAGAAGCCTTGGTTGGCTTGGTAGCCATTCGGGCTTTTTTTTGGTGCAGTGCTTGTTCAATCAAATCCTGCATTTTTTCTATCACTAAGGCTTTGTTGCCCAACTGGGTTCTGTCTGCTTGACTCTTGACTAGGAGCATGCCATCTGCATGTATCTTATTGGCCAATTTTTCAAGCACTCTTTGTTTCTGGGTTTCATTCAACAATTGAGAAGATGCCACATGCCAACGACCCTCTACCATGGTCTCTACCTTGTTCACATTTTGTCCGCCCTTGCCACCACTGCGCGCAGTTTGGAACT
>CAIZMD010000227.1 GCA_903933995.1 uncultured Bacteroidota bacterium | reverse complement strand
GCATCTGTGTGGCATCCGTTGATAGAAATAATAATGTGAGTCAATTGCTTGAGTTGAAATAACTATAATACCTGTTTTCTTTTCAATGGTATTTCTGCTTTCTGATTAATCACCAAGGGTACATATTCCACTACTGTTACTGCCGTATCCAAACCAAATGCTTTTTGGTCTGATTGAGATATGTTTTTAATACTGAAGTACGTGTCCATGATAAAGCCTTCTCTGAAAGAAAAATCATTTTCAACTGAGAGGAATGGCTCAATAATCACATAGGTAATATCGGCATGAAAGCTTTTGGGGTCAAGGCTTTCATACTTATTCTCTACATAGATTTCTTTTTGGGTATACATTTCCTGCATCACTTTTTTAAAGAGCAGGTTTACCCTGGGTTGTATCCTAAAACCTAAATTAAAATCAATCCTTATCACTTTTCCTGTTACCAATTCTTTGGTGCTATATTCCATGGTATAAGGATTGTCTGAGCGATTAATATGCACAAACCAATACACTTCTGCGCGCTTGGGTTTTCTATGCAAAATACTGTGCATGATTCTTTTTTCTATTTCCCCTTCATAATCGGCTTTTGTTAAATAAACTAGATGCGAAGCGTATTTGGGAAAGTCTTTATCGGCACTCAAGCTTACTAGTCTAGGTACATAATCAGAGAGCTTGACAAACTGCAAATACAGATTGGTAATCTTTCTTGCCTTATACCAAATGACCATGATAAATACCAGGATCATGTCAAAGAGTAAGAACATCCATCGGTGTTGAATCTTGGCCACATTGGCAATAAAAAAACTGATTTCAACAGTAGAGAAAACCAACATAATAGGAATTACAATGGCCAAATTCCATTTCTTCACATAACGCATGTAAACAAACATAAGGGTAGTGGTCATCATCATGGTAATGGTAATAAAGAAGCCATAAGCAGCTTCCATGTGTTCACTCTTACGGAAATACAACATCATACCCACACAACCAATCCAAAGGATCCAGTTCAAGCTGGGAATATAGATTTGACCTTTTACATTGGTAGGGAATTTAATGGCAACCCTTGGCCAGCAGTTCAAACTGATGGCTTCACTAATGAGCGTGAAAGAACCGCTGATCAAAGCCTGTGACGCAATAATGGTAGCCAGTGTAGCTATTCCTACACCTATGGGTAAAAACCAGGTAGGCATCAATTCATAAAATGGATTCAATCCATTTAAGGTAGGGCTATGATGAGATAATAACCAAGCGCCTTGCCCCATATAACTGGCAATCAAAGCAAACTTGACAAATATCCAACTCACTTGAATATTCTTTCTACCACAATGCCCAAGGTCACTATACAAAGCTTCCGCTCCTGTTGTACATAGAAATACCGCACCCAGAATCCAAAAACCTTGCGGATAATGCACCAATAACTCATAAGCATAGTAAGGATTAAAAGCTTTGATGATGCTAGGGTTATGGACAATTTGAATGAATCCCAAAGTAAAAATCATACTAAACCAAACAAACATGATGGGGCCAAAAGCAAACCCCATGACCTTGGTGCCAAATCTTTGAAAGAAAAAAAGCAAAGAAATAATCCCTATTACAATTCCCACCGTAAGGTTATTACCCGCAACAATGGTTTTTTCCAAACCCTTGATGCCACCCAATCCTTCAATGGCAGAAGAAACAGAAATAGGCGGAGTGATAATCCCATCGGCTAATAAAGTTGCTGCGCCAATAATGGCTGGAATATATAACCACTTAGCGTATCGTCGCACCAGCGCGTACAAAGAAAAGATACCCCCTTCTCCCCTGTTGTCTGCCTGCAGGGTTAAGAAAACGTATTTAAAAGTGGTCTGCAAAGTAAGGGTCCAGATGACACAAGAGATACCCCCATAGACCAAGGTTTCAGAAATCTGTCTATCGCCAATAATGGAGCGGAACACATAAAGTGGTGAAGTCCCAATGTCTCCGTAAATAATACCAAGGGTAACTAATAATCCTGCAAAACTGATTTTCTGTAAGGAACTATGTCCTGTATTGGAAGAAGATTCCATTTTTAAAATTTATATACACATTTATCGGTAGCCAAATTAATTAATTCCTTACAATGACCCTCCCTCTACCAAAATAGATTCTAAGAAAACGGTTTCTTTTTCCAAATTGGCCTTGAGTCTGCTAAACATTTGCTGAAAAGCCAGTTTTCCTAACTTGTACCCACTGGTTTCTACATAGGTAATCTTAGGTTGGTAAAGGGTTGGAATTAATCCGTTGCTGATACTAATCACCGAAATATCTTCCGGTACACGCAAATTCAATTCATGCAATGCGTGCATCACACCCATGAGTATGGTGTCTCCCATGCAAAAAATAGTGTCTGGCAAATCTCCTTTTTGAATAATGTCTAGCACCAATGCTTTAGACGCTTCAATTTGCTCTGGATAATGGATGGTTATTTTGGTTTGGGGCGATTTTCTGGCAAAAACCTGTTTGAAAGAGGCACACCTAGCTTTGGTAATACTCAAATGAGGGTGTCCAAACAAAGCCAATACATGTAGTTTGTTCTTTCTAATAATGGCTTCTGCTGCAATGCTGGCTGCGTGTTCATCTGACAAACAAACCCTGCTAAACCCCTCTTCTTCTGCTACTCTATCAAAAAACACCACGGGCACATTGGAAGTTTCCATTTTGCGAAAGGATGTCAATTCTTCCGTTTCAATAGAAATAGACACAAACAAACCCACAATCTTATTTCTTCTAAACACATTCATGTTAGAATTTTCCAGAGCGGATTTGTCTAAGGATTGCATGATCATAATAGAATAGCCATGTTTAACGGCTTCTTCTTCTACGGCAGCAATAAAAAAATCGTAAAAATAATTGTTGATACTGGGCACCAAAATACCCAGCATATTACTTTGTTGGGTGCGCAACTGAACCGCAAAATGATTGGGTTCATAGTCCAAAGCATTAGCCAATTCCCTAACCCGGGTCTTGGTTTTTTCAGAAATATCTGGATGGTCTTTCAGCGCTCTAGATACGGTTGAAATACTCAGACCCAATACTTCAGAGAGTTGCTTTAGCGTGTTTTGTTGCATCCGATGGCGGCGGTTGTGGTTTTCAGGGATTGGCCGCAGACTAAAGGTAATTTTTTAAACCCAACAAATAGTTATCAATTGAACAACACTATTTTTTCTTGACCACCAGGCCAAGCACCAAATTTTTGTTCGGTGGCAAAAAAGCGATGGTCAAAAATTCCTTGCAATTGCAATTGAACAAACAAGCTGTTGGCTATATCTCCCAAAATCCAAAGTGGTAAGCGATAATGAACAATATCTGTCATTTCTACACCACCTTCAATGGCTTTGAAATGGTGTTGGTGATGCCAAAGCGTATATGGTCCAAAACGCTGTTCATCAATGAAATAGGTTTGTTCCACAACGGTAGAAATCTCTGTCATCCAATAAAGGGGTATACCCAAAATAGGTTTTACGGTGTATTCTATAATTTGACCCGCATACATGCTAGGACCATGGTGTTTAGATCTAATCTGAAATCCAAGATTACTAGGGGTAATATCTTTTAGATTATCCGGTTTGCTAAAAAAATCCCAGGCTTGAGCAAGAGAAACGGGTATTTTCTGAACGGTTTTAATGGAATAAGTCTG
>CAIZMD010000226.1 GCA_903933995.1 uncultured Bacteroidota bacterium | reverse complement strand
CTTATCTGCTAATAGTGCTAAAAACACTATGGGCAGATAGATATAACTACTAAACATGACCCTTCGGGCCGATTTTACATCCATTGCTTGGTACAATCTCAGACTCTGCACTACCATAAATAGGTTGCAGACTATGACAATGTACATACTCACCTGTCCGGTTAACCCAAAATAGTGAGGCAAAATGCCCACTGGAATCATCAACACAGAATACATGACTGCTTGCAAGGCTGTGAATTTGGTTGGTCCCTTATCTGCTGGTAGTAACTTGAAACCCACCCTGCTATAATCGCTATGCGCAACCCAAGCAATAGCCCAGAAATGCGGAAACTGCCATAGGAATTGAATCCCAAACAGGATCCATCCGCCTGCGGAAAAATCATCGTTTCCGGCTACCCATCCAATTAAGCAAGGGAATGCTCCGGGAAAAGCGCCAACCAATACGGCAATGCTATTGATTTTCTTGAGGGGTGTATAGATAAAAGCATAGAGAAACAAACTAAATGCAGAGAGCAATGCGGCTGATAGGTTAAAAAAATACCACATCATCCAGCATCCAACCAGTCCAGCTACTAAGGCAAAAATATAAGCCTCTTGTTGAGACATTCTGCCACTGGCTACCGGTCTGGTTCCTGTGCGTTTCATTTGTGCGTCTGTGTCTTTTTCTACTGCTTGGTTGATGGCATTGGCACTTCCAGTAACCAACATACCCGCAACAAAAAGAATCAGAATCATCCACCAGTCAAAGATCACAATCTTGGGTGCCAAGAGATAACAGATCACGCAAGAGAACACCACCATAAAGCTCAAAGAGAACTTGATCAGCTGAAAATAATCCTTCACTTTGCTGGCTATGGAAAAACTGGTGGAACTATTGTTTTCTGTTATGGTCATTGTTTGTTTAGATTATCAGAACTGCATCTCCTTTTCTCAATTCCTAACTGATGATCAATTTTTAAAAAAAATGCTCCCGATGGATGGAGATGCACCTGTTTTAAGGGAGCATCCCGATTTACCGGGAGCATTTCAACTTTCTGATACCGGATGTCTCAAAAAGAGACCGGTGATTTTCTAGTGATGGCTCTCATCAGCGCCCACTGGTGTGGTTTGCTGGATGAAATCCTTTCCGTCTTTACCATAGTCATAAGCCCAACGGTGTACTTCTGGGATTTCTCCCACCCAGTTACCGTGACCAGGATGAATTGGTGTAGTCCACTCCAAAGTGTTAGATTCCCAAGGGTTTAAAGTAGTTACTTTTCTACCTCTGAAAATGCTATAGAAGAAGTTAAACAAGAACAAGAATTGAACAGCAAATACAATCATCGCAATTAAGCTAATAAACCTGTTTAGGTCTTGGAATTGCTTAAAGCTTTCCCAGATACTAAAATCATAATACCTACGAGGCATACCTGCTAAACCTTGGTAGTGCATTGGCCAGAAGATCATGTAAGCACCTGCAATAGTTACCCAGAAGTGGATATAAGCCAAAGTGTTGTTCATGAATCTACCATACATTTTAGGATACCAGTGATAGATACCAGCAAACATACCAAACATAGATGCAACACCCATTACAATGTGGAAGTGGGCAATTACAAAATACGTATCGTGCAAGTGAATATCTAGTGCAGAGTTACCCAACCAAATACCTGTTAAACCACCAGAGATAAACATGCTCACAAATCCAATGGCAAATAACATACCTGGTGTGAAACGGATATTACCTCTCCACAAAGTGGTTAGCCAGTTAAACACTTTAATGGCCGATGGAACCGCAATTAACAAAGTCAACAACACGAACACAGATCCTAAGAAAGGATTTAATCCGGTTACAAACATATGGTGCGCCCAAACCAAGAAAGCTAGAATGGCAATTGCAAACAAAGAACCAATCATGGCCATATAACCAAAAATGGGTTTGCGAGAGTTAACAGAAAGAATTTCTGACACCATACCCATGGCTGGCAACAAGATGATATAAACTTCAGGGTGACCCAAGAACCAGAACAAGTGCTGGAACAGGATAGCGCTACCGCCTTCATTTGGCAAAGCCCCAACACCATTGATAAAGATATCAGACAAATAGAAGCTAGTTCCAAAGTTGCGGTCAAAAATCAATAAGATAAAACCAGACAACAATACTGGGAAAGACAATACACCCAATACAGCAGTAAAGAACAATGCCCAAATAGTCAAAGGCAAACGAGTCATGCTCATTCCCTTGGTACGCATATTCAATACGGTTGCAATATAGTTTAGACCTCCTAACAAAGAAGAAACCACAAACAATGCCATAGAGACAATCCAAAGATCCATACCAGTTTTAGAACCTGGTGAAGCATCGCCCAAGGCACTTAACGGAGGATATGCTGTCCAACCACCACTAAATGGACCGGTCTCAACAAACATAGAAGACAACATGACAATACTAGCTCCAAAGAAGAACCAGTAGCTCAACATGTTCATAAATGGAGAAGCCATATCACGGGCACCAATTTGTAGCGGAATAAGAAAGTTGGCAAAAGTTCCACTCAAACCTGCGGTTAATACAAAGAATACCAATACGGTACCGTGTGTAGTAACCAAAGCATAATAAGCTTCAGGAGTAATATGACCACCTTTGGCCCATTTACCTAGAATACTTTCCAACCAAGGAAAAGTTGAATCGGGGTAACCCAATTGCAAACGGAAAAGAACGCTCATCAAACCACCCAATACGGCCCAAACCATACCGGTGATCAAGAACTGTTTAGCAATCATTTTATGATCCTGGCTAAACACATACTTGGTGATAAAGGTTTCATGATGATGGTGCTCATGTGAATGATCGCCATGTGCATCATGTGTTGCTACATCAGAATGTGCGTGCAGAACAGCTTCGTTACTCATACTTGTTTCTTTATTATTGCTACTTACGATATAGTAACAACCCCAATTCAAAAGGGTTGTGGGTTTAATTACATTTTTGCTACGGTCTTTACTTCTGCTGGTTTAGCAGTTTTGCTGGTATCAGCAGTTGCTGCGGCTGCAGGTTTTGCAGCAGCTGGATCCTTGTCAGGGAATGCCGCATAATAATACGGATTCTGTTTGGCTATCCATAGGTCATAGTCTTCTTGAGAAACTACTTCAATCACACCCTTCATGGAATAGTGACCGTTTCCACACATTTGATCACAACTGATTTCATATTGGAAATTAGGGTTGCCCGTTTTTTCTTTCATTTCAGCAGTTGTAAACTTAGGTGTAAACCAAAGAGTAGTTGGAATACCAGGTACCGCATCCATTTTCAAACGGAAATGGCTTAATCCTACGTCATGAATCACGTCTCTTGAACCAATGATTAATTTAACAGGCTTACCTTTTACTACATACATGGTTTGTTCAGTTACTAAGTCATCCTGACCCAGTTTGTCATCCCAAAGTAGACCCAAGGTATTAGAAGCTGCGTCAATATTCTTGTAGTACTTCTTTCCAAAAGCACCGTCTTTTCCTGGATAACGG
>CAIZMD010000225.1 GCA_903933995.1 uncultured Bacteroidota bacterium | reverse complement strand
CATGGTCCACACCACCCGTGGTATAGTTTTGCGTACCGTGAAATATGGCGACACCAGCATCATCACATCGGTGTATACTGCCCTCTTTGGGGTACAGAGTTATATTGTAAAAGGGGTGCGCAAAAGCAGTAAAACATCGGCTGGCAAGGCCAGCTATTTTCAACCCGGCGCCATGCTGGAAATGGAAGTGTACCAGAACAATTTTAAACAACTCCAATTTATTCGCGAGTACCAATGGAGTTATCTCTACCAACAAGTTTTGTTCAATGTGGTGCGCAATACGGTGGCCACTTATTTGGTAGAACTATTGCAACACGCACTGAAGGAACCCGAAGCCAATCCCGAACTATTTTATCTAGCAGAAGAAACCCTCAAACAATTAGACCAGTGCACAGATCAGGTTGCCGCCAACATACCACTTTATTTTATGTTGCGTTTGGCCAGTGAACTGGGGTTCCAACTCTTGGGTGAATACTCAGAAGCCACGCCAGTCTTTGATTTGCAAGAAGGCATGTTCATTAAAGAGCAACCCCTGCATCCTTATTTAATAGAAGGCCCTCTTGCCAAAACCACATCTGATTTTCTTAAAATCCAAGACCCTGCAAAACTAGAAAAAATTATCCTCAACCGCCACCTTCGCCAAGAACTTCTTGCAGCTTACCAACTCTTTTTATCACTCCATATTCCAGACTTTGGAGAAATCAAAAGCCTTCCCATTTTGCAGGAAGTGTTGGGGTGATATGTTGTATTGGCCTATGAAAAATTGGATAGTACTGATTGCTTCTCTCTTTTTACATTATGTAATTGGTCATATGTAAAACAGGTTTATCAGTATAAAAAGTATGCAAGTTGTGTTCCTGAAATTAATTTATTGCTGGATGCTACAAAGTCTGATAGCACTTAGATTGGAAAGTTTTTTAAAGTAAAGGAATTGAATCTTGAGGTTTGAGTCTTTTTTAAAAACTAGTCAAAAGGACATAGAAGGATCAAACACAGAAATCTTAAATAAGAGTAAGGACTTCATTTGCTTGAATAATAATGCTGCTCAGAGTTTTGACAATACATTCCCTGTTACTGATTAAATTGTTGTACGTCACTCTATTGAATATCCTATACATATACATGCATACATGACTTTGCCCACCCAGCCCAGTAGACCACTTGTTCGACACTTCAGCAACATGTCATTATTGAACACCAAAGCCCACCCAACACCCAGCAGACAAAACGTTTCTATAGCGACAAACTTAATTACCGTATTAAATTCTGCTAATGGCTTAAAAAGAAATTAATTCTTCTCATTTCTTTTATAGTCAAAGAATTCTTATAGATTTGCAACCACATTGCAATTATTTGAAACAATTAAGACGACATAAAAGAATTCTAACTGCCCTTGTGCTGGCTCTATATGTATTTATAGCCACACCAGTTTCTTTATGGCATCACCATAAAGTCCGAAGCCCTGTTGCTTCAAGTGTAGAAAAAATAATAAAAGCAACTACCACTAATAATTCAGATGCAGATTGTCCAATTTGCCATCATGGCTATTCTACTTT
>CAIZMD010000224.1 GCA_903933995.1 uncultured Bacteroidota bacterium | reverse complement strand
TCCACCTACCATCGCTCCAAAGACTATGCATGGGATTGGCTACTTCAATAGCAGAAATATACTTGTCTAACAAAAGTCCATCATAATCTGGGGTACCTACTTGTCCTTGTTTATAATCGGTACATGCCGTATTATTGATATAAACTACTTTTTTATTTTCTAAAGTAAAAGCCCGCTTGAGTTCAGACAATTCCCTTTTCCCATTCAAGTGCTCCCATAGCAATTCTAAGGGTGCTTCCCCATCATCCAACGTGATAAAATCATAATACTCAAACACCCTTGGGTCACTGAGTGATCTTAGTTCTGTATTGGCAAAGCCACCACCCATGGCTACTGTTACATTTGGATAATGCTTTTTAATCCATTCCCCACACCTAAGAGAAGTATACAGATTACCTGGAAATGGTACAGATAGGCAAACTAATTTTGGTTGATGAAGGGCCATTTTGGACTCCAAAATCTGTAACAAAATACTGTCTATATAGCTAATTGGTTGATGCAATACTGCATATAATTCATCAAAACTATTGGCAGATCTTCCAAGACTTTCTGCGTATCGGCTAAAGCCAAAATGCGGGTCAATGGTATCCTTGATTAGATCACTCAGGTCTTCTAAATACATGGTGGCCAAATATTTGGCCCTGTCTTGAATACCCATGGCACCAAAAGCCCATGTTAAATCATCCGCTTGTGAAAACCTACTAGCTTCCGGTAATAGATTCCTTTTGCAAATCAGGTGCGCCAAGGTATTTCGCTTACCCTGCAAGAACAGCATTACTTCATCTATGGTTCTGATATAGTCTTCTTTCAAGGCCAGGATCCTTGCTGTGTTAGCATTTAATTCTGGCTGCTTTTGTTCTATTGCTTGAAACAATGACTCCAATCCCGATTTACTAAAAATGGCTAGTGTAACTTCTATACCCAAATCAGCATGAACAGCAGGAATGTTTTTGGTATTGAAAAAACCTTTCAAATATGCGGTTGCCGGATAAGGTGTATTCAACTGCGTGAAAGGTGGCGTAATCAGAAAAATAGGTGCATCCAAAGTGGGTGATTTATAAAGCAAATGTAGGTTAGTTTATTATTGGTCAATTTCCATTGAACCAACTAATACAAATTGCTTACTGGCTTCTCCGTTTTTTAATTTGTATTGCAGCTGGCGAATCTTACCAGTTGCTTTAGCATTATTATCATTTGTTTCATAGATAGGAAATCTTCTTGCCAAACTGGATTCCACAATAGAAAAACTATCATGACCCATATATCCAATACTTTCTTTGGATCCTTTGTTTAATTCAGGAAAATTGATTTGAGAAAGCGATTTTCCTTTATTGGGAGAATACCCAATAACATGACCATAAGAACCAGAACCTGCGGATTGGGTATAGATCAATAATTCAGGAAATCCATCACGGTCAAGATCTTCTATTTCTGCACCCATTACTGGGTCTGTTTCTTGTTGAATAGTATCATTAATTATGGAAAGTCCCGATGGAATAATGACTAATTGTTGCAAAGAACCAATACCAGCAGATGTAATCTTGTAAGTAATTCCTTGCAAGCTCAATAGCTTTGAAAACTGGGCACTAATTGTTTCCTTAGTTTGTTTGTTCAAACTTACCCCAGTATCAATTTCAATCACTTCAGCTGTTTTCTTTTCAGAACTTGATTGGAAAGAACATGCATAAAAAAACATCGCGCAAGCAAGAAGAAAAACTAAGTTAGAAACAGATTTCATATACGTATATTTCTAGGGTATTAAAGTTAATTCTTTCAAAGATAAATGCAACATCCAACTAGCCTATTAGTCTATCCAAACTTCACCGAAGTCATGGTCAATGAACCACCCACAGCTTTGTCATTAAAGAATTCAATTGGATCCTTCTCTCCTTTTAATGCCAAGGTATAAATTAAGGGAAGATAATGCTCCGGAGTGGGAATGGCCATTAACGCTTCTCTTCCTAATTGCTGGTATTGGATCAAACTATCATGTTGACCATTGGAAATTAATTCTTTGAATTTGTTGTTCATATATATGGCCCAATCAAAACCATATTCTGGTTCATTCAATTTGTTCCATGCCACCATTCTTAGATTATGAACCATATTGC
>CAIZMD010000223.1 GCA_903933995.1 uncultured Bacteroidota bacterium | reverse complement strand
TCATAACTGTTTATTAGATTTAGTTTTAAAAATGCGAAAGCTAAAAATAGGCAAGAATGGTTTAACAAACGCTGCTTGAAGGCTAAACAAGCTTGTACAAATAGCTTGTACTTAGCTAGGATTTGTTAACTTTTTTAACAATACTTTTTATCTGATTGGGTCAAACCCTTATTAAAAGGGAGAACTAGAAATTCTTTTGGAACAAAAAATGATAATTATTTTTTAACAGTTCCTTTACTATAAAAGCTATTGATCAAAACCGGTAATAATACCAGATTGGTTAAAGTTCCAACCACCAAGGTTAAAGAGGTGAGCCAACCCAGGGCAAAGGTTCCACCAAAATCACTACCACAGAAAATGATAAATCCAGCAATCAACACCAAGGAAGTATAGATAATACTGATCCCTGTATGACGAATGGTTTGCACCAAGGTAGGAGCCACTTTAAAGTTCATATGTGGCAATTCCTGTTTGTAGTTGATTAAAAATCGAATAGTAACGTCTATAGCAATCCCCAATGCCACACTAAAAACCAAAACCGTACTGGGTTTTAAGGCAACACCAGCCCAGCCCATGGTTCCAGCGGTAATCACCAAGGGAATCAGGTTAGGAATCAAGGAACATACCAAGATCTTAAAAGAACGGAACAAGTAAAGCATGCAAAGGGTAATTAATAAGAAGGCCCAGAATATGCTTTCTTTCAATCCCTTAATAATAAAGGCCGATCCTTCTAAGAACGTAACACTACTTCCTGTAAATGTTATTTGGTACTTGGTAGAATCAAAAATACTAGCTGCTTTTTTTTCTAGGTCTGCAATTAATACTGGCAATTTAATACTGCCAATATCTTTCATATTTACACTAATCCTAGTTCTTTGTTGATTGGAGTCTACAAACTGGCTGATTAATTTTATAAACTCACTATTGCCACTATTCTTATTGCTGCTTCTTAAAGCAGTTGAAAGTGAAGCGGGTATTTCTAATGGCAGTACATAACTTGCTGAGTCACCACCATAGAATCCTTGATTTGCAAATTTTAATGCTTCAACAATACTTAAGGGTCTTGCCATTTCTGTTTTTCCTTTGGCATAATCGCTAAACTCTTCAATGTCTAGCATGGTTTCCATTTTAAGGGCTGCCCTACTTTTTTTGGCGTCTACAATAATCTCCAAAGGCATTAATCCTTGGAACTGGGTTTCAAACCATTTTAAGTCTGTATAAAGTTTGTCTTTCTTGGGAAGGTCATCTACTATAAAGCCCTCACTTTTAATTCTAAAAATTCCCATGATTGCAACAATGGTTACAATAGCAGTAATCCCATATACCCAATTGGATTTTTTAAAAGTCCATTTCTCAATTCTTACCAATACTTTTTCCAAGAATTTGTTATCCAAGTAACGGGTATGCTTGGGTAAGGGTGCTGGCAAATAACTCAAAACAGCAGGAATAAATAAAAGTGAGATAAAGAACAGTGCCATAATATTAATGCCTGCCACCAATCCAAATTCTTTTAAGAGTGCACTTTTGGTAAAAGCAAATACCGCAAAGCCAATGGCAGCAGCTATATTACAGAACAAGGTTACAATACCCATTCTACCAACCATGGTGATCAAGGCCTTGTTTTTGTCAGGTAATTCTCTGTAAGTAGTATGGTATTTGTTTAAAAAATAAATGCAATTTGGAATCCCAATAACTACGACCAAAATAGGTATGAGTGCTGTGAGCAATGTAATCTTATAGCCAAATAAAACAATGGTACCAAGACTCCAAACCACTCCCATTAATACCACGGTCAAGCTCATAAGAACTGCACTAATAGAACGGAAAAACAAGAATAAGGTTAATGCAGATAAGAGTACAGAAGCCAATAAAAAGATATTCATCTCTTGCTTGATTCTATTACCCATAACCGTACGGATATAAGGCATACCACTTTGGTAAATGGTTATGTTATTGGCTTTTTCAAAAGCCGTTACTTTAGCTACAATATCATTGACCAGTCTGGTTCTACTCTTACTATTGATGGTATCCTTATTAACACTAACGCCCATTAAATAAGCATTGGTTTCAGGATTGTATAATAAAGTTTTGTAAAATGGTAGGGATTCAAATACCGCCCTATCACTATCCAATGAAGCTTGACTGGAATAAGGATGATGGAAGATTTTTTGTGGTGCTAATTTACCAGTAACAGAATCAGTGCCAAGCGTTACTGTTTCAGGTATACTTAATACACCTGTTACCCCGTTTACAGTTTTAAGTTCTTTGTGAAGGTCTGAGATCTTATTAAATAATTCCTTACTAAAAAAAGACTTAGACTCAATACCCAAAACAATGGTATTGCCATCAGCACCAAATTTTTGTAAGAAGTTTTGATAGTCTACATATTTGGGGTTATCCGTAGGCACGGCCCTTGTAAAATCATAACTCAATTTTACCTGGGCAGCATAATAACCCATGATTGCAGTTAAAACCAGCAGGGTCAATAAAGCGGCCAAACGGTTTTTGAGGATTTTTTTACCAAGACTATACCACATAAGCACTGAAATTGAGCGCAAAGAAACGGATAATTCTTGGTTTTACTGGAATGGTAAGGCGTTGATGTGGTGGGCTTTAACCATATTTTATACTTGCCTCCTTTTTATTATCTTACAGTTATGAATCCTGTCAATAGCCAACATATACGCCAAATCAGCTTTTACATTTTGCTAGTTTTCTTGGCAGTCTTCCTTTTTTTGGAACTGTCATCATTCCTTCCAGCACTATTAGGGGCGATTACCTTTTATGTACTAATGCGCAAACGAATGCAAAAATTGGTTCATGATAAAAAATGGAGTCCTGGTTTGGCAGCCACCGTATTATTGTTGCTATCCTTTTTAATAGTATTGGTACCAGTTGGTCTTTTTATCAATATTATTTCAGCCAAAGTAAGTTATGCAGTACACCATTCCAATCAGGTAATGGACACGCTAAGACAAATTATTGTTACACAAGAAAAGAATTTTAACGTTGAAATACTCAATGAAGAAAATACCAAGAAAATCAGTTTGGCATTGGCCAATTTTCTGCCATCAGTTGTTGGTGCTACCGTAAATTCTGTTACCACTATCATCATGATGTATTTATTATTGTATTTCATGTTAGTAAGTAGCAAGTCCATGGAAAAATGGCTTCAAACCTATATTCCCATGAAGGAGCGCAATGTGTATTTGATTGGTGGAGAACTGAACAAACTGGTTATCTCTAACGCGGTAGGAATACCATTAACCGCACTAGTTCAGGGTTTAGTGGCATTATTGGGCTATTGGGTAGCAGGAGTACCTGATCTTGGATTTTGGTTTGTCTTCACTTGCATCACTTCTATGGTACCCATGGTTGGTTTGGGCATGAGTTATATTCCAATTAGTATTTTATTATTTGCAGAAGGGGAAAGCACTAAAGCTGTTTTGTTGATTTTGTACTGCGCTTTAATAGTAGGTTCTGCAGACAATGTTTTCCGCTTTGCACTTCAAAAGAAACTGGGAGATGTACATCCACTTGTTACCATCTTTGGGGTAATCATTGGACTAAAAATATTTGGATTTATTGGCTTGATCTTTGGCCCTATTTTGATTGCATTATTTATTCTACTGATTCGGATTTATGTAAACGAATTCAATCATGTAGACAGTTTCCCCAATAATGATCAAATAGAAAATTAAGCTTAGAATACAAACCAGTAGGCAAAAATTTGGCAACCAACTCCTACCAATAAACCGGTATAGATTTCTTTGTTGGTATGGTCACTCACAAGAAATCTAGCCGTACAAACCAGTCCTGCTAATAAAATAGCCAAACTGATTAAACCACCCATGGGAGTATTATAATGCATGGAGAATAGCACAATTGCTGCGGCAGCTCCCCCAACACCCATTCCGTGTAAGCTAATTTTGAAATAATTATTCAGAATTAATCCAAAGACGGTTGACAGAAAAATACCCATGAAAAAGAATTTCAAAACAATCGGTTGATCTTGAAAGTTGCGGCTTAAATAATACATCCACCAGTAAAAAAACATACTGATCACATAGGGTACAATTCTTTCTTTTTGGGTGCGAAGAAAAATACTATTACTAAATCCTAATCGCCATAAAAGAAAAACGGCAAATGCTGGAAAAAAAGCGGTTAGCCAAAACACCCCAAAAAAACGCATTTTCAATTGCCACTCAGTAATACCCGCAAATTCATAAGGAAACTGCCACATCAAAAACAGGAATACATAAGTAGGAATAAAGATGGGATGAAATGCATAAGAGATAAAAGAG
>CAIZMD010000222.1 GCA_903933995.1 uncultured Bacteroidota bacterium | reverse complement strand
GTCCATTTACGGCAGCATCAGCACCCTTTACCCAAAAATTTACAGAAGGTCCCGCAGTAGCAAAATTGAAAAATGGTTGGTTGATTTATTTTGACGCCTACCAAGAAAAGAAATTTGGCGCAGTTTATACCCGTGATTTTAAAAGCTTTCAATCGGCAGATAGTTTGATTAGTGTACCAACAGGGCACAAGCACGGAACTATTATGCGCGTTGACAAACATTATCTCAAACCCATATTGGCAATCAATGATAAATAATAGGAAATATATTGTAGGGATAGTCTTGATGGCTTTGGGATTTTCACTGATCTCAGAAGCACAGGAAGACACGGTTCGTTATACTGGTAATACCCTTTCAAATATAGACTATCACCATGGGCAATTAAGTCCTGCTGTTGGGGTTCATAATATTCAAGTATTCCGTGCCAATAGAGAGCATCCAGAATGGGCGGGAGACGCAGGTTGGACCTATAACCACGCACCCATGTTGGCATATTGGAACAATAAATTCTATTTGGAATATTTAAACTGCCCCATTGGTGAACACCAACCTCCCAGTCAAACCATGTTATTAGAGTCTAAAGATGGCTATCATTGGTCAAAACCAACTGTGCTATTTCCTATTTACAAAATACCTGATGGCACTATCAAGGAAGGAAGAAAAGAAATTGCGAAAGACTTAACGGCTGTGATGCACCAACGGATTGGTTTTTTTACTTCCAGTTCTAAACTACTATTGGGGCTTGGTTTTTATGGTTTGGTCATGGGGCCTCATGATGATCCCAATGACGGAAATGGGATTGGCAGGGTGGTCAGAGAAATTAAAAAAGATGGGACCTATGGCCCAATTTATTTTATCAGGTATAACCATGCTTTTAATGAAAAAAATACTGCCTATCCATTGTATACCAGTAGTCCAGATAAAGCATTTGTAGCAGCTTGTAATGAACTCTTGGCTTCTCCCTTAATGATGCAGCAATGGGTGGAAGAAGCAGATAAAAATGACCCTTTAATTCCTTTGAAAAAAGATTTCAAAGCATTTAATTACTATCATTTGAATGATGGAAGGGTAGTAGGTTTATGGAAATATGCCCTTACTTCTATTAGCAAAGACCAAGGGAAAACATGGGCCTATAGCCCAACACGTGCACCTGGTTTTGTAAATGCCAATGCCAAGATCTGGGGGCAGAAAACCTCTGATGGTAAGTTTGCCACTGTCTATAATCCTTCTGAATTTAGATGGCCTCTTGCCATCTCAGTAAGCGAGAATGGATTGGACTATCAAAACCTATTATTGGTCAATGGAGAAATTAGTTCTCTGCGTTATGGTGGTGCGTACAAGTCTTATGGTCCGCAGTATGTACGTGGTATTCAAGAACCAGACGGAAATCCTCCTGGAGGCAATCTTTGGGTTACCTATAGCATGAACAAAGAAGATATTTGGGTAAGTGAAATTCCAGTACCTATTGCGCAAAAAGTAACAGCTAATGTGCAGGACAATTTTGCAACAATGTCTGAAAAAACTGCGTTGCAATACTACAATATCTATAGTCCTCTCTGGGCATCCGTGAGTCTTGC
>CAIZMD010000221.1 GCA_903933995.1 uncultured Bacteroidota bacterium | reverse complement strand
TGACTTCCATGTCTTTGAATAAATTCCTTACATAGCAGCAAACCCAAACCAGTACCTTTCTCTTTTTGTGTACCTAAAGTGCTTGGACCGTGTTCTAATTTAAATAAATTGTCTAGATCAGCTTGGGGAATCCCCACACCATGATCCTTGATACAAATAATCCAGTGCCCATTTTCTTGTTTCCAAGACAGGCGAATTGCATTATCTGGAAAACTGTATTTGATGGCATTACTAATTAGATTCCTCATCACAGCATTCATCATGTCTATATCTACAAATACTTCTATAGGCTCATGTGTTTCTACAACTAACTCTAGAGATTTAAGCTTTGCAGTTTCATCAAAAAGTGCAATGTTATCTAGTATCAATTGTTGTAAATTGTATGTTGTAGGATGAAAATCCATTGCTCCCCCATTAATCCTTGCCCAATCCAATAATTGAACCAATAAATTCATTACTTTTTGCGAGGATGTATAAATACCCTCCGCCAATTCAGTAATATTTGTATGTTGGCTTTGCTGATTTTTTTTAATCAACAGATTACTTAATCCAATGATGCTATTAATCGGATTTTTTAAATCATGTCCAATTAATGAGAAAAACTTGTCTTTGGTAGCATTTAATTCTACTAAGCGCAATTCATTATTTTTATTCTCTGTTATGTCATAACAAGAACCTATATAACCTAAGAATTCATTGTCTAAGTCATAAAAGGGTCTGCCATGATCCCTGATCCATCGGTATTCCCCCTTGTTATTCTTCATCCGATACTCCATCACAAATGCCTGCCTTTTTTCAAAATTGCTGACATAGATATTTAAACACTGTTGAAAATCATCCGGATGAACCCCTTCTGCCCAACCATTTCCAAATTCTTGTTCCATGGTTCTACCTGTAAAGTCTAACCAAGTTTTATTAAAGTGATCACAAAGCATATCTAATCTAGATCGCCAAATAAGCGCTGGAAATTCTTCAAAAATCTTTAGATATAATTCTTTGGCTTGGTTGATTTCAACCTGTTTTAATTGCAGCTTCTTATTTTCAGATTCTAGCAATTCCACGCGCTTCTGCAACTCCTGTAATTCGGGGGCAATATTCATTGTTAGGGGTTATACAGTATGTAATAATCTAGCGTGGGTTCTAGATGATTTGCACTATTAAGTTACAAAGGTTTCATAGAAAAAAAAACGAAAACTAAAAAATGCAGAAAACTTGATATTATCTATCTTATACATACACCAACTGTTTATCCAAACTTCACCGAAGTCATGGTCAATGAACCTCCCACAGCTTTGTCATTAAAGAATTCAATATTATCCTTCTCCCCTTTTAATGCCAATGTATAAATTAAAGGAAGATAATGCTCTGGTGTTGGAATGGCCATTAACGCTTCTCTTCCTAATTGCTGGTATTGGATCAGGCTATCGTGCCAGCCATTGGAAATTAATTCTTTGAATTTGTTATTCATATATATGGCCCAATCAAAACCATATTCTGGTTCATTCAATTTGTCCCATGCCACCATTCTTAGATTATGGACCATATTGCCACTACCCATGATCAAAACACCCTTTTTCCTAAGAGCATGTATTTCTTTAGCCAATTGATAATGATAGTTGGCGTCCTTGGTATAGTCAATACTCAATTGCAAAACAGGAATATCTGCCTTGGGATACATATGTCTAACAATGGACCAAGTACCATGATCCAATCCCCAATCATGTGATAGTTCCACTTTGGTTGTATGAATCATGGATGCTGTTTCTCTTGCCAATGCTGGATTTCCCGGTGCAGGATATTGTACATCAAACAATGCCTGGGGAAAGCCTCCAAAATCATGGATGGTGGGAGGAGAATCCATTTCTGTAATCATGGTGCCTTTGGTAAACCAGTGTGCAGAAACCACCAGCACCGCTTTGGGTGTTGGTATTTCTTGAGCCAATTTGGTCCATCGCTGACTAAATGGATTGTTCTCTATGCCATTCATGGGAGAGCCATGACCAACAAAGACCACGGGCATCAATTGTTCCTGTTCTTCTAAATTGTCTGTGAACTGTTTAAGACTGCTGAATGAATTGATGCCTGTCATGATATAAATTAATACTACAAAGTTAGAATTAAGTTTTGGCCCTAATTTATGAAATGGGGAACTGTCTGTTAAAGCATGACTTAAAATTCAGCAGACAATCTTCCTGGTTTAGCTAATTAGATGCTAATATTGATCAATAGATTGAAAACCCAATGATTTGCCATGACCCGTATTAGTTTTGAAGAAATGAAAGCTACCATCAAGCAGGCTTTCATCATTGCAGGCATGCCCGAAGACAGGGCTGATACCTGTGCCCAAATTCACACGGAATCCAGCTGTGATGGTGTGTATTCACATGGACTAAATAGAGTAGAAAGATTTGTAGACTATATTCATCAGGGTTGGATTAATGTAGATGCCAGCCCTAGTTTAGATAAGAACTTAGGCGCCCTTGAAATTTATAATGGCCATATGGGCCCTGGCATTCTTAATGCCCAATTTGCCATGAATAGGGCTACAGAAATGGCTGCTACAAATGGCTTGGGGTTGGTGGCATTGAATAATACCACACACTGGATGCGCGGTGGGGCATTTGGATGGCAGGCGGCCGACAAGGGTTTTATTGGCATTTGCTGGACCAATACAGAGTCTTGTATGCCTGCTTGGGGTGGCACTTCCGGCGTTATTGGAAACAATCCCTTTGTCATGGCTATTCCCAGAAAAGAAGGTCATCTAGTGTTAGACATGGCCATGTCGCAATATTCTTATGGCAAACTAGGTGTTACCAGGTTAAAAAAAGAGCAGCTTCCCTACCCTGGCGGGTTTGACCAAGAAGGAAATCTTTCTGTTGATCCAGAAGCCATTGAAACAACCAGAAGGGTATTGCCTATTGGATTTTGGAAGGGTTCAGGATTTGCCATTATGCTAGACCTGATTTCCAGTTTGCTTTCAGGAGGTCTTCCTACTGCGGCCATTGACAAACACGGTAAAGGAAGTTGCGGCAGTTGCTGTCAGATATTTATTGCCATTAATCCACTTATGATTAATACCCAAGCATTTATTGACAAAGTACTCGAAGAAACCATTGATCAAGTAAAAGGCTCCACTAGGGTGCATCCAGATAAACCTTTGTTCTATCCAGGTGAAAATTCTTTGAACACCAGAAAAGACCATTTGGCCAATGGTATCATTGTAGATGATACTATTTGGAATAAAGTAAAAGAACTTGCCAACTTGTAAGATTAATAACGCTGAATTCATCAACGTTCACTTGGAAAAGAAACTGGTTTTCCTGTACTAATTTCTATGGGCATTTTAGCCTTCCATTGCATTAATTGCTGAGTCAATTCTTGAGATAATGCTTGCACTTTATTCGGATAATCATTTGCCAGGTCATTGGTTTCTCCTAGGTCTTGAGATAAATGGTATAATTCCTTTTTTCCATTGCGTTGGTTGTAGACCAGTTTCCAATTGCCTTGTCTTATGGCACTGAAATAATTGATTCCCGGGCCATCATTCGGAATCCATTTATTGGGATAATGCCAAATCAAACTGCGGGTGCTATCTTGTAATGAGGGATTATTTAAAATGGGCAAGAAGCTTTTCCCATCAATGCTTTGAACCAATTTTGGGTTTTTGATTCCTGCCATAGCTAGTATGCTTGGAAAAAAATCTTCTACTATCACATATTGTTTGGCAATAGAATTGGCGGATACTTTTCCAGGCCATTTAACCAACATAGGAATCCGAATACCACCTTCATACACCGAACCTTTACCCGCTCTTAATGGAAGATTCTGGGTATGTGCTACCCCAGCTCTTTGTGGTTTTAAACTCAGCCCACCATTGTCACTCAAAAACATAATAATGGTATTGGAAGCAATGCCTTTTTGATCTAACCAATGCATGATGTCTCCCAAACTTTTATCCATGCCTTCTACCAAACTAGCATATCTAGCTTCAATACTATCCAAACCTTGGTCATAATATTTTTGAACAAAACGCTTGTCTGCCATAATGGGTGTGTGCACCGCATAATGGGCCATGTTTAGAAAAAAAGGTTGCTGATTTTTTAAAGGATGCTCCAGTGCTTTAATGGCTTCTAGGGTTAACGCTTCGGTTAGAAAACTATCTGTTCCAAAATATTCTTCTAAGTCAGGAACAGCCTGTGCACTGGCTTTGCCGGGAAGATTTCCATAATTGTCTTTGCCCAAATAACTCTGTGGATGGCCGGCTGCATGACCCGCAATATTTACTTGAAAGCCCATATTATGAGGGTTAGCACCAGGCGTACCCATAGAAGCCCAATGTGCTTTTCCCACATGAATAGTATAATAACCTGCTTGTGCTAAGAGCTTGGGAAAAGGCGTTGCATAAACAGTTTTAGGAATATTGGGAACAGGGCTTAGTCCATTAATATTCCAATCTACTGCTTGCATTTGCGTATCAGGATTATCAGAACTATTATTTCGCTGGGGCGATGTCCAATTGGTCACACCATGATGGGCTGCATTCATGCCCGTGAGCAAACTTGTTCTAGTAGGCGTACAAACTGGCGTAGCATAGGCATTGGTGAATTTCATACCTTGACTGGCCAGTTTTTCCATATTGGGTGTATGATATCGTTGATTCAGAGCGCTTTTTGTTTGATCAAAAGGAACGGAACAATCCTGCCAACCCATATCGTCTATCAAGAATACAATGATATTGGGTTTGCTTTGTCCAAAAC
>CAIZMD010000220.1 GCA_903933995.1 uncultured Bacteroidota bacterium | reverse complement strand
TCAATATTTTTTAAAGATTTGATACAGTCATTGGTTACATCAAAACTATTCCAGTTAACCAATATAATTGCAACAGATGATTGCATGTCATTCATTTAAAGTCACAAATAATGCCAAACATTCAGCATTGAAAAACACTAATTATTAATGGCCGTTAGCTTTAAATTATCCAAAGACCAACTTTTTTGACACAAACTAGTGGCGCTGTTGGCAATATCATTAAAAGTCAATCTTACTGGGCCGGAGTGAGACGTGATATATTCAATTTTATACAAACTGGTTCCGTTTGTTTGGTCAACCTTTGAACAGACACCAGGAAATACCCCCCATGCATTACTAAAGGCCTTATTATTGATCAGATTGGTTTGATAATTATTGGGGAAAGACTGGTTGTAGGAACCATTTGAAAAAGTGGTTAAGTAAATAGTATTATTGTCTAATTGAACCTGATAAAATTCAGGATATATTGCCCCAGGCGCTAGGAAATTTCCCCTCCAGTCATCATGAATCAAAAGGTCAAATTCAATTTTTAATACATTGTGGATGGGTAAATTCCTCATTTCAAATACCACAAAATTGCTATTAAACCTGCCCAATACAGCGCTATTATTAAATTGGGTGATTTTCAAAGAGTCAACTAAGCCAGCTGCTCCATATACATTGATGCTGTCTTTTTTTTGATCTTCAAAATCATTAAAATAAACAACATCTCTTTTGGTAATATCTTTAAAACAGGCGGTTAGACTAGTGCTAATGAGCAAGAGCATTAACCATTTTGTAGATGTAAGCTTAAGGTGAATTACTGGCATGGTTTTTAAATAGTTGCCAAAAATAGTCTTTACTGAGTTTAAAACCCTCAGCTTGTAGAAACCGATTTTAGATTTCTTTAATTTCTTATATTTAAAACCTAAACGCTTGTCACATGACGCCATTTGTAGGTGAATTATTGGGTTCGGCCATCTTATTATTATTAGGTCAGGGTGTAGTTGCCAATGTGGTACTTCCCAAAACCAAGGGCAATGGAGGAGGACTAATTGCCATCACTTTTGGGTGGGCAATGGCCGTATTTGTTGGTGTTTTTAGCGTTTCTTCGGTTAGTGGGGCGCATTTAAACCCAGCTGTAACTATCGCGCTAGCAGTTGTTGGAAAATTTGAATGGTCCTTGGTACCTACCTATATACTAGCTCAATTATTGGGTGCCATGTTGGGTTCTGGTTTGGCCTGGTTATTATATAAGCAACATTTTGACGCAGCCACCAATGCAGAGGATCAACTGGCTTGTTTTGCCACTAGTCCAGCCATCAAAAGTGATTTTCACGCCTTTTTTAGTGAGGCATTGGGCACATTTGTTTTAATTCTTGGAGGATTGGTGATGATCAAAGGGGCAAATAGTTTGGGCCCACTTGACGCGCTTCCGGCTGGTTTGCTGGTCTTGGCCATTGGTCTAAGTCTAGGTGGTGTAACGGGTTATGCAATTAATCCTTCCCGTGATCTAGGGCCTAGAATCATGCACAGTATTTTACCCATAAAGGGAAAGGGGAGTAGTCATTGGGAATATGCCTGGATACCTATTCTTGGTCCTATTGTAGGTGCGGTTTTGGCGGCCTTATTTTTCAAATTCCTCGTACATGCCTAAACCATGTTTTTTCCCAATTAATCCGTAGATCTTTCTTTTTAGAGGAGATAAAAACTGCAAACGGTCCTTGACAAGGTGCTTGGAAAAACAAAAAGCCAATTGAAACAGGGCTTTTTGACTCTGATGAATAGGAACCGCTGGGCCAATATAACTAGGATTAATTTGCAT
>CAIZMD010000219.1 GCA_903933995.1 uncultured Bacteroidota bacterium | reverse complement strand
GCCAAAAAGCAGTTCAAACAACCCGAATTGGTAGATCTAATCATATCATTGGATGATGAGCGTAAGCGTTTACAAAATGAATTTGACCAAACACAGGCCAAGGTAAATGCAGCTTCTAAAGAAATTGGGAAGTTCATGGCCCAGGGCAACAAAGAAGCAGCGGAAGCTACAAAGACGGATGTTGCTGCCTGGAAATCAGCTTTAGAACCCTTGAAAGAACAAATGTCCAAGGTAGAAGAGGAGTTACAGGCTAAATTGGTGGTATTGCCCAATTTACCTGCTGCTGAAGTACCAGAAGGCAAGACCCCAGAAGAAAATGAAGTGGTGAGAGAAGGTGGTCAAAAACCAGCTTTATACCCAGGTGCTGTTCCGCATTGGGACCTGATCAAACAATATGATTTGGTAGATTTTGAAACCGGTGCCAAAATCACGGGTAGTGGTTTTCCTTTGTACAAAGGCAAGGGTGCTAAATTACAAAGGGCCCTGATCAGTTATTTCTTGGATTATAATACTGGTGCAGGATATACCGAATACATTCCACCCTTTATGGTCAACGAAGCAAGTGCTTTTGCAACAGGTCAGTTACCAGACAAAGAAGGTCAAATGTATCACGCCACTGCAGATAATTTTTATTTGATTCCTACGGCTGAAGTACCGGTAACCAATATCTATAGAGATACCATTCTCAAAGAATCTGAATTGCCAGTTAAAATGACGGCTTATACCCCTTGCTTTAGAAGAGAGGCGGGTAGTTTTGGTAAAGACGTGAGAGGCTTGAACAGGGTGCACCAATTTGACAAAGTAGAGATTATACAATTAGTAAAACCTGAAACCTCTTATGCAGTGTTGGATGAGATGGTCTTACATGTTGAGAACCTGCTAAAAGCTTTGCAATTGCCGTATCGGATTTTAAGATTATGCGGTGGAGATATGGGGTTCACTTCTGCCATTACCTATGACTTTGAAGTTTTCAGTGCGGCGCAGGAGCGATGGTTAGAAGTAAGTAGTGTTTCAAATTTTGAAAACTACCAAACCAACAGAATGAAATGCCGTTTCAAAGACGAGAATGGTAAAACACAATTAACACATTCACTCAATGGATCTTCATTGGCTTTGCCAAGAATTGTGGCTTGTCTATTAGAGAATTTTCAAACCGCAGAAGGCATTGAATTGCCTGAAGTGTTGCGTCCATATTTTGGTGCAACTACCATTAACTAGTAGTTGCATAGCTCATCAGTTTATATCCCCCAGTAACGGGGTAAAACCCATACCATGTTTGCTAAAACACTAAAACGGATTCTCTATTTTTTTGTAGCAGTTTTTGTGCTGCTCAATATCATGGCAGCTTTTCATGCCAATAAGTTTACCCATTTTTATGCGGGTATTCCCAAGGCAAAAAAACCGGAAGAGATGTCTGCTTTGGAAAAAACCAGCGCTATTTTTTTTGGTAACAAATTCGCTAAAAGCAAAGTGGTAGATAGCTTTTCGGTTGCTCATCAAACACTGACTTTGACAACCATTGATAGTATGCACCTTGAGTCTTGGTATGCCAAAGCGGATAGCAATGCCAAGGGTACTATATTACTATTTCATGGTCATGGAAGTAGCAAAAGCGGCATTATTGCAGAAGCCACTGCTTTTCATCAGATGGGTTGGAATGTATTACTAACAGATTTTAGGGCGCATGGAAATAGCGATGGAGAAGTCTGTACCATTGGAGCCAATGAAGCAAAAGACGTGAAAGCGGCTTATGATTACACAAGGGCATTGGGAGAAAAAAATATGGTGCTCTATGGAATTTCTTTAGGCGCTTCTACTATTCTAACTGCCATAGACCATGAGGGAATCAAGCCTGAAAAAGTAATTTTAGAAATGCCTTTTGGTACCCTGGTAGATGGCGTAAAAGGAAGGTTACGGATGATGCATGTGCCTGAACAACCCATGAGTACTTTACTGGCTTTTTGGGGAGGAGTGGAACAGGGGTTCTGGGCATTTGACCATCGTCCTCAAGACTTTGCTAGCAAATTAAATTGCCCTGTTTTATTGCAATGGGGATTGAATGATCTAAGGGTTACACAAGATGAGACAAACGCCATTTTCAAAAACTTGGCTAGTCATAACAAATCACTCATGGTTTATGCCCGTTCTGGACATCAGAGTTTGTTGAAAAATGAACAAGAGAAATGGATGAATACCGTAAGTGGTTTTTTGAAATAAGCTCCAGTTGAATTTTTAACAAATTACATCTTAACTCTTAATAGAATCCGGAGTACTAATTTTTAATACCGTGAAAAAACGGATTATTTTCGGTGTTTTCACGGTACATTAATTAAATAATTATACGTAATTTTCCTAATATAACATTTTATATGAGGAATTTATTCATTATTTTATTGGTGGGAATAGTAATCTCTGCAAATTCCCAAGATTCAATTAGTTCATTTAGCTTTCCAATAAGACCAGGTACAAAAGAATGGGAAAGCCTAACTTCTCCAAAGCAGAAATTAGAAGCATTACAAATACCAAATGATTTAACTGTTAAAATGTCAACTATAAGACTTTTAGAATCCTGTATCAATTATCCAATTACATGGTTCTTATTTTCAAATCAAACTACTGATATCGGTTTTAAAAGATGGAGAGACGAATTCAAAGCGTTAAATATTTTTTATCAAAGGGAGGATAGAGTTGATGCAGCATTGAATTTGTATTCTAATTATAAGATAAATAGTTACTCAAATTACATAAAAGAAATAGATCAAATAGGCTCTGTTTTTAGTCATGTAATTTTAGATATTATTATCAGCCAAAATGAAATTTTAGGGAATTTAAATTCTGAACAAGCTAATC
>CAIZMD010000218.1 GCA_903933995.1 uncultured Bacteroidota bacterium | reverse complement strand
TCTTGTGCAAATGTTTTAGTTGCGTTAGGACTAAATTGTAACGCACCATAGTTGGTAATCAATCCTGTAATTGGATCAAAAACAATTGCGGCTGCATTTGATACTTGTACGCCTTCACCTACATAAGACTTATTGCCTAGATAATCTTGGTATCTAGCATCTCCCAATGCACCTTCTACCGTTTCAATATGACGGCCACCTTGGAATGTTTTCTTACGAACATAATCTTCCATTACTCCACCAACTCTTCCATCTATCTGGAAGCTCATGGTGAATTCCTTATATCTAAACTTATTGTTTAAACCCCATACCCAATCTGGGCTTGCAGTTCCTGCATATTGAGCCACAGGCAGGATCAGTGGTCTACCACCAGCATCATTGATAATTTGACCATCTTGTGTTCTAGCAAATTTTCTAATATAAACCTCATCTACCCTACTACCAACTTTATAAAAAGTGTTTAATGCATTAACCCCAGCTGGTAATTCTTTCAAGGTTTCTTTAAATGTTGCCCAGTTGAATAAAACGTCCCAAGTGAAACCATTGTTTAATTTAACTGGTGTTCCTGAAATACTAAACTCAAATCCTGATTTTTGTGTTTTAGTTGCATTCAAAGTATAATTTGAATAACCTGATGCAGCAGAAATTTGCTTACTAAAAATTTGTGGCCCATCTATATAGTTGAAGTATGCAAGATCAACGCTTAATCTATTTTTCAAAAATTTCATGTCTAAACCTAACTCTGTACTTGTACGGTCGTCCGGTTTAACATTTTCATCTATCAATGAACCTGTAAATCTTGCTTCAGTTGTATTGTTGTAACCAGTAGCAGTAGAATAAACACTACTATTACTATATGAAGGACCTCCATAAGTAGAAAAATACTGTCCGCCATAACCAATAGGATAAGAATTACCTGGAGTAGCGCCAATTGTATTAGATACAAAGTTTCCACCACCTCTTACCTGTGCAAATGATGCTCTAAATTTCAAAAATGAAATTGCTGAGGGCAAAGTTACATAGTCAGAAATAACAGTACTCGCATTTACAGAAGGATAGAAGAAGGTATTGTTTGTTGGAAATAAAGCCGAAAGTTTGTCCACACGACCTGTTGCATTGATATTGGCATACTTACCAAGTGCAAAATCAACAGAAGTATAGGCACTTTGCACGCGCATATCCGAATTAAAATTGTAAGCCTTAACCGGATTACGACTATTAGCAAAACTATAAACGTTTGGCACGTTCATGTAGTCGGTTGTAACAAAACTAGAATTATAATTAAATGTGCGGATATTGGCTCCAACAAAACCATTAATCATTAAGAAATTGGCCACTTTGGGAGCTTTAAATTTAGCCATGAATTCTGTATTGTTTTCAAACAAGGATCTCTTGTCTTCTCTATAATCCCCACGGCCTTCTTCTCTACCATAAGGGTGAGCTGAGAATGGCATTTTTTCTGTTCTAGTTAGATCATAAGTAGTAATAGAACTTCTTAGCATAAGATCTATGTAGTCATTCAACTTATAATTTAGGGTTGCATATCCATAAATATCATTCTTACGATGTCCGCGCAACCACTCTTGAGACATAAAATAAGGATTGTGGTAACGTTGGTATTCTGCATAAATACTCTGTACACCTTCCTTACCTGGTTGCCAGTAATTACGCATATCATCAATATTCCAATCGGCTCCGCCCCAGATAGTAATATTATAAATAACACTATTAGGCCCATAGATTACATCTGGAATATTATCGGTGTATTGTTTATTAAAATTAAGATTAGCGTCTAGTGTAAGTCTCTTATTAAAACGCAGGGTTGAATTAAGATTAAATGTAGTAGTTTTTAAATCTGTATTTGGTACAATACCCTTTTGATATCCTTGACCTACTGAAAAACGTACATCATATTTTTCACCACTGGCAGCAACAGAAATATTATTGGTAGATAAGATTCCTGTTTGAATAAACCTTTTCAGATTGTCTTTACCCCTAGCAACCCAAGGTGTTTTTGAACGAATGCCTGTAACAGGATCTACTGGGCTATCATATTGTTCAATTAATTGACCTTCAAATTTTGGTCCCCAAATATCATAATCATTATCATTTATACCGCCTCCTTTACCATCACCAAATTTATATTTACCATGATCACCAGGTCCATATAAATCTTGGGTCTTGGGAAGCGCTATAAAACCTTTATTAAATTGAGTACTGCTATTAAATTCAACTGAAATACCTCTTTTATCTTTTGTCCCTTTTTTAGTATTGATGATGATTGCACCGTTTTGACCTCTATAACCATATAATGCAGATGCAACAGGTCCTTTTAAGATGGTATAACTTTCAATATCATCAGGAGTAATATTCCAAGTATCAGAATTAATAGGAACACCATCAACAACATATAAATTGATTGACCCACCACGTAATAAAACTTGAGGGTTACCCAATAATTCAGCAGAAGCACCAACAGTTAAACCTGCTACTTTACCAACCAAGGAGTTGATTGCATTGGGTTCTCTTGCTTTTACAAGGTCTTCACCTTTAATTTCTTGTGTAGAATAACCAATAATTTTTTTGTCTTTTTTAATACCAAGCGCCGTAACTACAACATCATTCAATTGATTGTTACTGGGCTGCAATCTAATGTTAAGATCACCTGTACCAA
This sequence comes from uncultured Bacteroidota bacterium, assembly GCA_903933995.1. GTDB lineage: Bacteria > Bacteroidota > Bacteroidia > Chitinophagales > Chitinophagaceae > Sediminibacterium. Next base: position 201 of record CAIZMD010000218.1, on the reverse strand, counting down.
CGTTAATCTGCAGGTCATCATATCCAATAAAACTAACTTTTAATTGCTCGCCTTTGGCTGCTGCAATAGTAAAAGTACCTGACGCATTAGTAATGGTGGATTTGCCATTTTTTGTTGACACAGAAGCTCCTTCAATTGGCTTAGAAGTACTTGGATCAATCACTTTCCCGCTTACAGTCGGGTTTTGGGCATTGGATTGGA
>CAIZMD010000217.1 GCA_903933995.1 uncultured Bacteroidota bacterium | reverse complement strand
GCTTATTCTACATTTGGTAGAATTAAGAATACGGATTGGATGTATTCTTCAGATTATCTCCGTATCAGAAATATTACACTAGGTTACAATTTTGGACAGGTATTCAAAGGAAAATTAATCCAGTCTGCAAGGGCTTATATTTCTCTGGAAAATTTCTTTGGTTATGACAAATACAAGGGAGGATTTAATCCTGAGGCAACCAATACAGATGTTAGCGGAAACTCTGCTTTTCCAGAAGCATCTGACTATGGTGGATTGCCCATTCCAAAGTCTTTCATCTTTGGTATGAACTTCACATTTTAATCAACCCTAAAAATGACGATCATGAAAAAAATATGTTTTCTAATATCAACACTAATGGTTTTGGTCTCTTGTGAAAAGAAACTAGACCAGATTCCATTATCCTCAGCAACAACAGCCACATTTTATACGCAAACTAGTGAGTTTGTCAATGGTATTAACGCGGTTTATAATGACCTAAGGGGATATCCAGATAGATTAATTAACCTCTCTGAAACTAGGTCTGATAATTTATACGCTACCGCCGATGGTCCTAGAGATTGGGAGCCAATTAATAATTTCCAGAAAACCATTAGTGGTAATGTGTATGTGATTGAAGCATGGAATGCTAACTTTAACGGCATCTATCGTGCCAACGCTTTGTTAGAACAATTGGTAGCTAAGGGTTCTGTGATTTCACCTGCTACTTTAAAAACTCAAATTGAAGCAGAAGCAAAGTTCTTACGTGCATTCTATTATTTTGACCTTGTTCGTTATTTTGGTGAAGTGCCTTTAACGGATCGTACATTAACCGCAGCAGAAGCAGCTACCATTAAAAGAAGCCCAGTTGCCGATGTATACAAGCAAATCATCGCAGATTTACAATTTGCAAGCGCCAATTTACCAGATGCCTATGCAGCTGCAGGAGATAAGGGAAGGGTAACCAAATGGGCTGCCAAATCAATTTTGGCACTTGTTCATATGACTCGTTCTGGTGCAAGCTATGGCATCAATGGCCCTGGATTGGGAGTAACTGAATGGAGTCAAGCATTGACTTTGTTAAATGAAATCATTGCATCTAACAAATATGCATTTGGGGCTAGTTATGCTAATATTTTCTCATTCACTAATGAGAATAATCCTGAAGTAATTTTTGACGTGCAGTATGTAAACGGTCTTAATCCTGCAGTAGGTGCAACCTACCCTTGGATTACTGTTCCAGACAACTGGTTCCTTTCTCAAGGTAAACCCATTCAAGGTGGATTATTGATTAGACCAGTTTCTACTGATTTCTTAAATGCTTTTGCTGCAACTGATCTTCGTAAGCCATTTTATATTCAACCTGGTTTTACTTATAATGGCATAACCGAAACACGTTCATTTGAGAAAAAATGGATTGATGTTACCAAAATTCCTGCGGTGCGTACCGATTGGCCCATCAACTTTATAGTTAGCCGATACACTGATGTGTTGTTACTAAAAGCAGAGTGTATTTTAAGAGGTGCTGCAGGTGGAACACAAGCAGATGTTGACGCCATTGTAACTCAGGTTCGAAATCGTGCTGGTATTACTGGTGCTGCTACGGGTGTAACCCTGGCTCAGTTATTTGCTGAACGTAGAAAAGAATTTGGGAATGAAGGTAATCGCTGGCATGATTTGGTGCGTAGTGGAAATATTGAAACCCTGATTCCAGCATGGATTGCTACAGAAGACGTGTTAAAGCAAATGCAACCATTTAATAAGAACTATATTTTGTATCCAATTCCTCAAGCAGAATTAGATACTAGAGCTGGATTGTATACTCAGAATGCTGGATATTAATCTTAGTTAAAAATAATTGATTTAGGGTTCAAGTAAATAGTCCTTCAAATTTAGTCCCGGTTGATTCTTTCAACCGGGATTTTTGTTGGATTATTTTAAGAACATACCTGTGAATACCACAACAATGATCTTGGTGTTTGTAATTAGTTAGCCAATGATATTAGCAACTTTGTATACTAATTACAAACACTAAACAATCATTATGAAAAAGACAGCCTTGGTATGCCTATTGGTTATTACTTCTCTAGCATTTATACCACAAACCCATGCAGCAAATAATAGCAATTCAACCAAAAAAGAAGTAGTTCTTACCGAAGCTCAAACCCTACGTCTCAATCAAATCAATACAAGACTGGTTCAAATTCAAAACATGGACAAGTCAGCACTGAGTTCTCAAGAGAGAAAAACCTTGCGTAAAGAAGTAAGAGCCATGAAAGCAGAAGCCCGTGAAAGCAGCGGTGGGATTTATCTATCAATTGGTGCCGTGATCCTGATTATTGTTTTATTGATTGTGTTATTATAAGTGATTTTTTAATCTGACTTATAAGTAATAGAATCAGCACTTTTTGTATTATTTTCTTTTAAATAATATACTTATACATTTTGATTTAAATTTATTTTAATCTTTTTTAAACCTAATAATATTGGGTTAGTCTTATATTCAGTACTTGTATTTTTAAAAGGTTTAATTCACCCCCCACAAGTAATGAAGTTTGTTGCAATTACTATTGTATTAGTTGCCTTGTATTGTTTGCCCTTGACAGTAAACTGTCAAACTGTAACACAATTCCCAAATTTTTGCAGTGGAAGTACATTAGATATTTCTTCTGCTTTGAATCAAACTGGAAGAACTTTTAAATGGACTTTAGG
>CAIZMD010000216.1 GCA_903933995.1 uncultured Bacteroidota bacterium | reverse complement strand
TGGCATTCCATCTTTTGCTAGTATCAATTGTAAGACTTTTGCAGTAGCCAGAGCATCGCCCCCGGCCCTATGCCTGTTTTCAATTTGAATACCCAATTCTCTTGTAAGATGCCCTAATCCATATTTTCTAAATCCTGGGAAGACTTTTCTGCTAGTTCTAATGGTACAGATTTTGGGTGTTTGTAACTGAAAACCCGCTTCTTGCAAATGATGTTTTACAAATGGAAAATCAAAATTCACATTATGTGCAACAAATACTCGATTATGCAATAATTGATAAATTTTTTCTGCCACAACATGAAAAGAAGGCGCCCTAGATACCATGGCATCACTAATTCCAGTCATGTTTACAATAAAAGGCGGTATGGGCTGATGTGGATTTACCAAGGTGGAATACTGCCCCTCTATTTCAGTTCCATTCATTAAAACAATGGCAATTTCAGTAATGCCATGCTGTTGCGGAAATCCACCTGTTGTCTCTATATCTACTACTGCAAATCTCATTAAGGTTTCTATATTTTAGGACGCTGCTTATTCATCTATTTGGGTGTTACATCATTGTCTATGGGCAGGTCCTCTCCATCATTTAACAACTGTTGTTTATCTAACTCGTGTAATCCTTTCACAGATTTAATATGCAAATCCCTTTGTGGAAAAGGAATACTAATATTGTTTTCGCGGAAGCTATCAAAGAGTTCTAACAAAATAGTACTTTTTAACCCTGTCCAAGTATCAAAATCCGAAGTCCAAAACAAGACCCTAAAATTCACGGAATTATCTGCAAACTCATGAACCAACACTGCCGGCGCGGGAAAACGCATGACTTCTTTGTGATGATGAATCACTTCTGATATCAATTCCTGCACTTTGCGCAATTCAGAATCATAAGCAACACCTACTATTAATTCAATTCTTCTGTAACTATTGGTAAGTGTCCAGTTAATTAGTTGTTTTGAAATAAATTCCCCATTGGGCACTACTATATCTGCACCATCATATGTGGTGATTTTACTACTCCTGATCCCTATTTCCTTAACTGTTCCTGTTTGTTTGTCAATTTCAATCACGTCTCCAATTTGCATGGGTTTCTCAAAAGCAAGTATAATTCCTGACACCAGATTATTGACAATATTTTGCAAACCAAATCCAATACCTACACCTAGCGCACCTATGACTATGGTAATTCTATCAAATGGAATACCAGCAGCAGCTACAGCAACAAAAAAGCCCAAAGAAAAAACGCCTAATCGCATTAACAAAACCCATGACCCATTCTTATTTTTCTTATTCGCGGCAAATTGACCGCTTGTTCCAAAAAAGAAAGTTAGCAACTTAGATATATTACTAGAGATCCACAGAATAAAAAAGAATAAAAAGATGGTTCCAGCAGTAAAATTCAGGTTCCCTATTTTAATGGGATAAGCCAACCATTCACCAATTTTTTCACTCAGAAAATTATATAAGTTTAACGAAAAAAAGAAAATCATAACCCAAACAATCATTAAAATAATCCTTAGGGTAGACTGAAAGTTTTTCTTGATTTCTTCAAAATTGAACATGATAGAAATCTTGGATTTTTTAAATGCTTCTAGGTGCAAATAAACTATCTCAAAAACAAGGCTTTCCAATACATCAATAGCAAGGGCAAAACTGATACTAATAATAGCACTAGATGAGAATAATTTGGCCAGTGTAACCCTTCCAGCAAAATTGGAAATTATTGCCAATATGTGTAAGAAAACATACAGGTTCAATAACCAGAAATAATATTTTTCATACCTACCTGCATTCCCATTTAGCCTTTTTTGCATCTTATATGCAAGTGCTACTGATCCAATATTCAGGAAAAACAAAAACCATCTTTGAACTAGGGAGGGCTCTATCAACACTACGTCTAAACTAATGCCAAGGAAAAGCAACAAGAAATAAAGCCATGAAATTTTAAATTCCTTTGACCAAGTAAACCATGCCAATTTTGTAAAAATCAGCATTAACAAAAACGATAACACTTGCACCAATGACATTGGTGGAGTATCATATACAAAGGGGGATATTAAAAAAACAAAAAAGCATACCGTATACAAAACACCTTGACTCAAGTAAGGAATTGGGGCAAAAATATCAGGCTTCCCCATCTTCTTTAACCTGCTCATACACCACCATAACCAGCCAAAAATCAACAAGATCCAAACTAAATGCCAAACCATTTCATCCGATGTAACTCGCAAGTAAAAAGGAATTAAATAACTAATCCGTCTAAAACTATCCTGATATACTTGCCAAAAACTTCTTTTATATTCTCCGTTATGGGCATTAAATAAATATGACTCTTCTAACTTAAACGCGTTTTTACTATAGTTTTTAATTTGAAACTGCACTTCATCCAATAAGTCATTTATTTGAAATGAGAGCGCCACTACCCTTGATTCTAAATAACCAATTTTATTTAAAGCAAACTTTGAACTTGTATCCGCTTGCTCCCATTTCTTACTTACATTTTGAATCTGCAACACATAAATAGATAGTAACCCTGAATCTTGCGATAATTTATTAAAGATAGTTTCCTGTGAAATCTTGGTAATATCATTTGAAATAACGTCTAATTGATGGCTATACCTTAATAGTTGTTCCTGCCAATCTCGCATTTGTTTCTTGAGTTGTACCAATACTACTCTATTGGTATACAAACTTCTCAAATTGTAATATTTGCTATTACTTAAATTCTTTTGAATATAAACAACCAACTGCTCATTCTCTGGCAAACTCTCTGAAATAACTGTAGTGTCAAATCCTCTTTTTAGAATATTATTTGCCTTATTTAGTACTTCGGCATAAGATTCTAAATTGGATAAAATAGACCCAATACTGGTGTCTTGCTTGGGTTGTATTTGCTGAGCACTGGTATCTGTTTTTAAAAGGGAATCAATGGCAGATTGCGAAAACCCAACTAAAGGCATCAGCAAAAAGAATAAAAAGCCACACTTAACTGAAAAATATTTCAAGTTCATATGAAATTATTGGATTAAAACTAAGAAAAATAGCCCCAGAAACTGTAATAATGAAAGAGAATTGAATACAAATGAAGAAATAAACGTCAAATTGTAACAATTAGGTGGATGAAGCGTTTAGTTAATATTAACAACATTTAACCTAGAATCTGCTTTTAGCGTTTTAATTTTGCAACCAAATCACACTGATATGAAAGCCCTTTTTTCTCTAATGGTGGTTATTTTATTGGTTGGGTGCCAAGGTACCCGTCAAAAAGCCATTCAAACCCTCTGCAAAGAAGTGGGTAAGAATACAAGTAATTGTACCAAAACAGTGGGTTTAATCAGTGCCAGTGTGGTAGAAAATCGTTTCCTAAACCAGCAGAATACCAAACAAGAACCCATTTTTTCTCCAAGTTTATTAGAGGCCCACGAGTCATTTAGCTGGTAAGCCAGTTCAAGCATTTTATCCTTTTTCAACCCAAGTTCAAAGACTTTCCTTTACCCCAACAGGCTTTTACCTTAGTTTTGTAGCTAGATAATAAGTATTAGAAAGCATGGAACTGAGCAAGAATTATATGCCTACGGAGGTGGAAGCCAATTGGTATGCCCACTGGCTGGCAAAAGGTTATTTTAGTAGTAAACCAGATCATAGAGAATCTTACACTGTGGTGATCCCCCCTCCCAATGTTACGGGAGTATTGCACATGGGGCATTGTTTGAATAATAGTATCCAAGATATTTTAGTTAGAAGAGCTAGGATGATGGGCAAAAATGCCTGTTGGGTGCCTGGTACCGACCATGCATCCATTGCTACGGAAGCCAAGGTAGTGGCCATGTTACGTGAAAGAGGGATTGCCAAATCCTCCTTAAGCAGGGATGCTTTCTTAGAATATGCCTGGGAATGGAAGGAAAAATATGGGGGTATTATCCTACAACAATTGCGCAAATTGGGTTGTAGTCTTGACTGGGATCGTACTTCTTTTACCATGGACCCAGATTATTACCAATCTGTGATTGGGGTATTTGTAGAACTTTATAATAAAGGATATATCTATCGCGGCAAGCGAATGATCAACTGGGATGTTAAAGCAAAAACTGCTTTGAGTGATGAGGAAGTAATTTACAAAGAAGTACAAAGTAAATTATACCATTTAAGATACGAAATTGAATCTACAGAAGGTTCTGAAAAATCTTATATCACTATTGCCACTGTTCGCCCAGAAACCATTCTAGGAGACGCAGCCATCTGCGTGCACCCAGACGATGAACGCTACAAACACTTACATGGCAAGTTTGCATATGTTCCCCTGATTAACAGAAGGATTCCTATTATTCCTGATGAATATGTTGCCATAGATTTTGGAACTGGCGCTTTGAAAGTAACGCCAGCCCATGATATGAATGATTACCAACTAGGGCAGAAATACCAGTTAGAAATCATTGATACCATGAATGAGGATGGTACTATGAACCAAGACGCTCAATTATTTGTGGGTCTTGATAGACTAGAAGTAAGAAAACTAATAGTTCCAGAATTAGAAGCTGCTGGCAATCTGGTAAGAATTGAAGAGTACACCAATCAAGTTGGGTTTAGTGAACGTACAGATGCCATGGTGGAACCAAGGTTAAGTCTACAATGGTGGGTAAGTATGAAGGATTTGGCCGCACCAGCATTAACCGCGGTAATGGAAGATGAGATTCATTTTCATCCTGCCAAATTCAAAAACCTCTATCGCCATTGGATGGAGAATATCAAGGACTGGTGTATTAGCCGTCAACTCTGGTGGGGCCATAGAATTCCAGCCTTTTATGCCCCTGATGGGCGATTCGTAGTTGCAAAATCTGCAGAAGATGCTTTATTGCAATTGAATACTGCCGAAAATCCATTGACAATTGACCAAATTAAACAAGACGAAGATTGTTTGGATACTTGGTTCTCAAGCTGGCTCTGGCCTTTTGAAGTATTCAAAGGATTGTCTCAACCAGGCAACAAAGAATTAGACTACTACTATCCTACTAATACCTTGGTTACTGCCCCAGAAATCATCTTTTTCTGGGTAGCTAGAATGATCATGGCAGGTTACGAATTCCAAGGAAAGAAACCATTTACCGATGTTTATTTTACTGGAATAGTTAGGGATAAGCAAGGTAGAAAAATGAGTAAGAGTTTGGGTAATTCACCAGACTTACTTGGCTTAATTGATAAGTACGGCGCAGACGCAGTAAGATTTGGGATCATGATCTCTTCCCCTGCTGGAAACGATTTGTTATTTGATGAATCAGCCTTGGAACAGGGTAGAAATTTCAACAACAAACTCTGGAATGCATTGAAGTTGATTAAAATGTGGGAAGCCCGAATTGGTGCAGATTCTGACAACCATGACCAACAAGTTTTTGCCATCAATTGGTTTGAAAATAGACTCAATACGGTTAGAACAGAAGTAGAAGGATTGATGGAACAATTCCGATTAAGTGAGGCTTTAAAAATCATTTACTCACTTATTTGGGATGATTTTTGCAGCTGGTATTTGGAATGGATCAAACCAGGTTTTGAACAACCTATTGACCCAGCATTGTATCAAAAAACGGTAGGTTATTTTGAAGAATTGATGCAATTATTGCACCCATTTATGCCTTTTATTACAGAAGAAATCTACCATTTACTAGGGGAACAAACAGATGACCTTTGTGTAAAACAAAATCAGCCCTTGGTATCCGAAAACGCATCCATTACAGCAGCCGGCGAATTATTGAAGCAAGTTATTTCCGCTTTGCGCGATGCTAGAAACAAAAACCAATTAAAACCCAAGGAAACCATTGATCTTCATGTTCAAACATCCAACTTATCAAGCTATCAAGCCATTGAAGCCATTCTAGCAAAACAAGTGAATGCCAAAAGCATTCAATATACCCAAGAATCAGTTTCAAATAGTATTGTAGTGGCGGTTGAAAAGGATAAATTCTTTATTGAAACAGAGAAGCAATTAGACGCAGGCACTTTAAAGGCAGAATTGCTAAAAGACTTGGAACACCAACGCAATTTTCTGGAAGCGGTTAGCAAAAAACTTTCTAATGAAAGATTTGTACAAAACGCCAAACCTGAAGTTGTAGCGTTGGAACAAAAGAAACAGTCTGATGCATTGGCTAGGATTAAAACCATTGAAGAAAGCTTATCTAATTTGAATTGATGACAATAAGAACCTTAGCCCTCTTTGTTTTCATCTTTTCTATGTTTCTTCCAAACAAAGAAATATATGCTCAGAATTGGGATATTAATTTATTGAAAAGCATCAACCCGTCCCAACCAGATAACCAGTTTTGGAAGTCGGTTTCAAGTACTGCAAAACCCTTGGCTGTTGCGGCTCCTATTAGCTTGTTTGCTGTTTCTTTAATCAACAAAGACAAACAATTAAGGGCCAATGCCTACAAAATGGTTGGAAGCTTGGTGATTACTGCTGTAATAACAGAAGGAATTAAAAGAACCGTCAATAGAGATAGACCCTTTGTTACTTATCCATTAGAAGTGTTTCCTAATACCATAGATGAAACGGGCAAATCCATGCCATCTGGACATACAGCTTTTGCTTTTACAACAGCCACATCACTTTTTAATGCTTACCCCAAATGGTATGTAGGATTGCCGTTGTATGCTTGGGCTACTTCAGTAGGTTATAGCAGACTTTATTTAGGACAACACTACCCTTCTGATGTATTGTTGGGTGCGGTTGTAGGAACAGGATCGGCCTTGGCCAGTAACTGGTTGTACAAAAAAATGACGCATAAAAAAGAAAAGAAAAAAGCAGCTTTGCTTAACTAGTTTTAATAAACCAACACATGTGTTTGCTTGATGATTCCCATGACAAACACACTCTGCACATGCCCAATATTTTCAGCTTGGCTTAGCTTGTTCACATGAAAATTATAATAAGCATCCATACTTTCTTCAACCACTTTTAGCATAAAATCAAATTCTCCAGAAATATTGTAGCATTCAATGACTTCATGCATTTCCTGAATGCTCTTGATAAATTTGGCACCCGCATTTTTATTATGCTGTTTCAATGAAACATAACAAATGACCATTAAGCCCTTTTTCACTTTGGTATGGTCAACCAATGTGGCGTATTGTTTTATAATACCAGTCTCCTCCATTCGTTTAATTCTTTCATGAACGGGAGTAGTGCTCAAATGAACTTTATCAGATATTTCCTTTACCGTAGCCCTAGCGTTCTGCTGCAAGATTCTAAGAATGGCAAGGTCTTTTTCATCTAGTGAAAAACTATTACTAGTGGATTCGGCTATATGGGGTGACTTGGGCATGGTAAAAATGTATTTTATTCTATATAAAGCTAGTAAAACATAGTATTTATTCCAAAATAGATAAATAATATACACTTTTATCCTATAAAACTACATTTGCACCACATAAAATATATAACATGTCTATTTCAAACATCGATTTCAGTCTGCCCTATAAAGTGGCCGACATGAGTTTAGCTGATTGGGGCCGTAAGGAAATCCGTCTTGCAGAAGCGGAAATGCCCGGTCTAATGTCTATTCGTGCCGAATACGGCCCAAGCCAACCACTGAAAGGTGCACGTGTTGCGGGTTGTTTGCACATGACCATCCAAACTGCCGTGTTAATTGAAACATTGGTTGCTTTAGGTGCTGAAGTAAAATGGAGTTCTTGTAATATCTTCTCTACCCAAGATCAGGCTGCTGCTGCAATTGCTGCTGCTGGCATTGGTGTATTTGCCTGGAAAGGTCAAACACAGGAAGAAGCTGATTGGTGTATTGAGCAAACCTTGTTCTTTGGTGCGGCTGACCGTCCTTTGAACATGATCTTGGATGATGGTGGAGACTTGACCAATATGGTATTTGATGTGTACCCAGAACTAGTTGCCAATATCAAAGGTCTATCTGAAGAAACTACTACAGGTGTTCACCGTTTGTATGAGCGTATGGCTAAAGGCACATTGCCTATTCCAGCAATTAACGTGAATGACTCTGTAACCAAGTCTAAATTTGATAACAAATATGGTTGTCAAGAATCTTTGGTAGATGCTATTCGTAGAGCTACTGACGTGATGATGGCTGGTAAAATTGCTGTTGTTGGTGGATATGGTGATGTAGGTAAAGGTTCTGCCCTTTCTTTAAAAGGTGCTGGTTGCCGCGTTATTGTTACCGAGATTGATCCTATTTGTGCTTTACAAGCGGCTATGGAAGGATTTGAAGTAAAACCAATGGCTGAAGCTGTTAAAGAAGCAGATATTATTGTAACTGCTTCAGGCTGTAGGGACCTGATTACTGAAAAACATTTCCGTTCAATGAAAGACAAAGCCATTGTTTGTAATATTGGCCACTTTGATATTGAGATTGATGTTGCTTGGTTAAACCAGAACTATGGTCATACCAAAGACACTATTAAGCCTCAGGTTGATTTGTACAATATTGAAGGAAAGGATATTATTTTATTGGCTGAAGGCCGATTGGTAAATCTTGGTTGTGCAACTGGTCACCCATCTTTTGTAATGAGTAATAGCTTCTCTAACCAAACATTGGCTCAGATTGAATTGTGGACCAATTTCAAAAATTATGAGAACAAAGTGTATGTGTTACCAAAACATTTAGATGAAAAAGTAGCTCGTTTACACCTTGCTAAAGTAGGTGCTGTTTTGGACGAATTAACAGATGCTCAAGCTGAATACTTAGGTATTGCAAAATCTGGTCCATTCAAATCTGAAATGTATCGTTACTAAGATTAATTCCAATATTTATTAAAAAGCCCCCAACAATAGTTAGGGGCTTTTTTTTACTTATTCTGTTTTAATTGAGCAATTTCTGCTTTGAGTTGGTTTACTTGTTCTTGCAATTCTTTTACAGAAGCAACTAATATGGGAATCAAGCCTGATTCATCTACCATTTTTCGGGAATAGGACT
>CAIZMD010000215.1 GCA_903933995.1 uncultured Bacteroidota bacterium | reverse complement strand
TGGCCATTTTGGCCATAGAGCCTGCTTTGCCATTGGTAGCAGATTTGTCAGAGGAGAAGCTAGATGCAAGGGCAATAGAACTGCTGGAGAATAACATGCCTCCACCTATCCAAGCTACTTGGTCAATACCTAATCCAACAGGAATGCTAGTGTCTTTACTATTCCAGCCAATGGCGCAAAATCCACTATCAATATAGAAGCCTTTTTGGATTTGCTTGTCTGGAAAAACTTGACTGATAAAAGATTTGAGTACTAATTGATTTGGATTGCTAATATCAAATGCTAATAAGTCTGTAAAACAGTCTGCATACAAGATGTTGCCATTGACTGCCATATCATAATTGCCAGGAATGGGTAGGAAGGATTTGTTTACTGGTGCTGCTGGATTGCTATTGTCAATCACGTGAATCCCCTTTCCCGATTCATTTAATAAAATGGTATTCCCAATAAGATACATTTTGCCAGGTGCGGAAACACTAACTGGTCCTTCCATTTTAATACCGGACCTAACTTCTGAAAGTTTGGCTAAAATGGGTCTTGTAATGGTATAGCTTTGTTTGGCACTGTCTTTTAGACATCCGCTTAGTGCAAAGATGACTAGGCATAAAAACATCTTTTGAATGGGGAGTGAAAAATGGGTTTTCATGGCTTATTTTTTAGAGGATTTTTTCAAATAAATGGGTTGACTATATTGCAATTGTAGTTGGTTCCAGTATTGTTTAGATTGGTTTAATTTGCTCATGCTATTCATACTTTTCTCCCAACCAAGTGACAAGGATTGGCTTTTTTGATTACGGAGTTCAATGCCTAATTGAGCATGTATACCAATAATATTTGTCAAGGGTCTGGCTTCATACAGTATATTATTTACCTGATCAGGGATAAGCCATTTGCTGGCAAAATTCCAAGAAAAATTAGAACCACCATAGAGAAGCCAATTGAGTTTAGAACTTGGGTTTAGGTTAAAATGTATTTGAATAGGGATCGTCAACCAATGAGCGCGGTTAGTCCTGCTGTTTTGGCTACCAGCTAAATAATAATTGTTTACAGTAATAGCGTTGTTATTTGAATTTGCTTGACTGCTGATCAAGTAACTGCTGTCTTTTTTCAAACCAGTCATTTGTTGGTTTTGTAAATACCTATAAGATAATCCCGAAGCCAATTCCCATCTTTTAGATAAGATCCAATTTTTACTCAAGCCAATTGCTGCATGGAATCCTTTATTGGATGCTTCAATGCCAATTGTATTAGGGAACCCAGAAACTACTGCTGAGCTATTGTTGGCAAATGCAGCTCGGTCTGCAGCTGTACTATAACCTAATAAACTAGTTTCTGATAAACGGGTACTTCCAAGTGCTACCTGAAATCTCCAAGAGGATTTGTTAGACTTCTTAGAGGGAAGGGGAGCGGTGGGAACTGAAGAAATATTGCTGTCTTTTTTTGCTGTGGTTTCTTGAATAATTGTTTGATTTATTTGAATGCTTTCCTCTTTATCAACTGCAACCTGAAGTTGATTTGTAGTTGCATGGGTAGTTTCTTTGAATACTTGAGCGCTGTTGATAGTTGTTATGTGTGATGATGATGATGTCTCAGGTTGCTTATGAAGCAACATTGGTTGCTGCATTTGAACGTTTTGCTGAACCAATAATGTTTTGCTGGTTTCATCAAGAGAAGCATCTTGCTGTTGAATGGGTTTTTTAGACGGGCTTATTTGATGAACTGTTGCAAAAGAATCCTTGGTTGGAATTGAACGGTTGGATAATTCCTTCTTATCATTTTTCTGAGGCAGTTCTAAACTTGGAATTTTGGGAGCTTCTGTTGATGTAAATAAAAACCAGCCTGCAAGACCAATAACCAATAGACCCAGTGGCATCCACCAGAATATGCCGCGTTTTTTACTTTTCTCTTTGTCTAATTCCAATACCACTCCCTTCCATACCTGGTTGGATGGGGTTAATTGGAACCCGCTGACCTGATCAGCTATTTGATGTTCAAATTTATCCTCCATAGTTCTTGGATTGAGTGTTGTTTTGTTCTTGTTGAATGCGTTGTATGAGCATGGTTCTTGCCCTACTATATTGACTTCTCACGGTATTGATATTCAGGTCCAAGAGGTTGGCAATTTCTTGGTGATCATAACCCTCAATAGCATAGAGGTTAAAAACGGTTTGATATGCTAATGGTAGGTTTCTGATACATTCAATCAACTCTTTGGTATCTAATTGAATGGCTGGTTGTTCCTGACTTACGGGATGTAAAGCCAGGTCTTCTACCTGTAATTGGTTCCGGTACCGGCTATGCTTACGCAAATAGCTAATAGCTGTGTTCACCATAATCCTCCTTAGCCAAGCTTCAAAAACCCCTTTTTGTTGAAACTGTTCCATGTTTTGAAATACTTTCACAAATCCCTCCTGCAAAATATCTTCCGCGTCTTCTCTGTTTTTGGTATACCTATAACAAATACCCAGCATGGTTGGCGCATAAAGCCCATAGAGCTCCGCTTGGGCGGCCCTATCTTTTTTGATGCATCGTTTGATCAATTGCGCTGTTTCCATGTCTTGGTAAACATATGACTCCTGTTTATGCGTTTTCATTGCAAAGGGACTTAGATTTTTTTTCATTTATGCCAAGACGGGGCTGCTTATTGGTTATTTTTGCCGAATGCAATGGAAACAGGGATTTTTAGACGGGAAGGTTTTGTTATTTGACAAACCCATGGAATGGACCAGTTTTGACGTGGCCAATAAAGTACGTGCCATTGTCAAAGTAAAAAAAGTAGGCCATGCAGGTACCCTTGACCCATTGGCAACCGGGCTCTTGATCATTTGCACTGGCAAATTCACCAAAAAGATCAATGAGTACATGGGAATGGAAAAAGAGTATACCGGTACTTTTACCTTAGGTGCTACTACTCCTACCTATGACTTGGAATCTGATCCGGAAAATTTCCAATCCATAGAGCATCTTACACCTGAACAAATTCAAGCTGCCACACAGTCTTTTAAAGGGAATATTTTACAATTGCCTCCCCAACATTCAGCCATCAAGAAAAATGGAGAAAGGCTTTATATATCTGCCAGAAAAGGGGAGTTTGTAGAAGTGGAACCTAGACCAGTAACCATTCATGCTTTTGAGATTGAAAAAATAGAAGGCCCCTTGGTTTATTTTAAAGTGGTATGTTCTACAGGAACCTATATTAGAAGTCTTGCCAATGATTTTGGTCAAGCCCTTGGGGTAGGTGCATATATGAGCAGTTTACGCAGAACCAGGATTGGCCATTTTAGTGTAAACGATGCCACCAACTTAATTGATTTTGAACAAGAAGTTTTAGCCCTAAGAGCAGCAGAAGCGGAATTAGAATAGGAGCAAGTCAATGAAGGTTTTGATGTCTCAGCTCCAGACAATGAGGAAGAATAATTATTTAAAACTGATAGCAAATTTAATTTAGAAAGGCAATCCTATCCCTAATTGCAAAGCATAATTAGACACTTCTCTACCATTGCTTCTGATATCTGTCCAATTGAAATTTTTAATACTCATCCATCCTCCATTAACCGTACGCATGGGATCTTTGACCTTATAGGCAAAATCTAAACGGATTAAGAAATAACTAAAGTCTAGTCTCAATCCCGTACCCACTCCAATGGCTAAATCATTGGCTAAATTTGAAAGGGAAAAACTGGCTTTAGGATCAGTGGGGTCTTTTTTTAAATTCCAAATATTACCAATATCAGAATAGAGTGCAGAGCCAATTTTTACTCCTGCAATAGTTGCCATAGTAAACCTATATTCGGCATTAAACTCCAATACCATATCGCCATAGCGATCCCTAAAACTGCTGGTCAAAATGCTATCATAGGTATTAGAACTGCCCAATCCCAATTGTCTCAAACCCCATGCCCGCATGCTATAGGGGCCACCCACGGCAAATTGTTTGAAGAAGGGAAGGGTAGAAATCTCTTTGTTTCCAGGATAATTGCCATAGTTATATCCCATACCTGCAAAGGCCCGATAAGCCATTTCAGACTTTTCCCATTTCTTGGTCTGGCGATACTCTGCTTCAACTTTAATATACCTGTAGATATCATTTCTTAAACCCTTGAATAAACCAAAAATCAATCCGGTTTCTTCTAAGCCCAATCTGATAAAATGGCTTTTTCTATTAGCAGCATTGATGGTTTTAGTATAGGATAAACTTTGGCTATAAATATTACCCGTATTAAAAGAATTGCGTAAGAATGGATTCTTTAAAAATAGGGTGTCCAAACCTGGTAATGTGTCTAATGAATAGAGTTCTACATTAATAGGTTTGAATAACCATGTGTCATCTGACCTTCTTTGCACTTTCTTCCATTCATATCCCCATGAACCCAAAATAGACCTGAGCTTATAGTAGTCTCTTCTATCTACATAAGCAGCATTAAAAGAGAGTAGGGTGCGCTTATTATCAACGCTGCTTAATGCTTTCCAGTTTTTAAAGGGTTGAATAATTTTTGGAAAAGCAAAAGTATGACCCGCACTAATATTGAATGTTTGTACCAGTTGTTGGTTGCTATTGTTATTGCCCAAATTCAAATTCAATTCTATCCCTGTTCTGAAATTGGTAATAGATTGAACGGCCCTTTTCCAAACATTTCTGTTTTTATATGAGAGATTGGTTGAGATCCCAAATAGGTTTCCTGCTCCAATATCTCCTGTGTTGCGGCTTCCTTCTAAGTCAACTGTAAAATTTTGTTTGAGAGCTGGTACTAAGTAGAAATACAAGTCAAGACTGTCTTTGTCTCTTTCAATGATTTTTCCGTCTACTTGTTGCCATGCGCCAATCTGCCCCATGGTATTCAAGGTTTTAAAATAAGACTCTTCATTAAAGTGTTCTCCCTTGCTTAGAAAAGTATGTTCCTTTAGTGGTTGGTATTTGAATTTGCCAACCTGGTATCGCATATAATTGTCACCATGCTGTTCTTCTTTAAATCCTTTTGCAGTGGTAAGGGAGTCTATAACATCCGTGATCTTGGTTTCTGGATAGTAATAGATATTGGCCACTTTGAATTGTGTCAACTTGCTGGAATCGGTTGTTGGCCTTTTCTTAATGGTCACATTCCAAGTGGGGTTTTGTCTGCGTTTTCTAGCAGATGCTGCAATCAATTCTGCTTGTTTGAATGGATCAAGGGTCAGTTCAATCAAGCTTATGTCTGTGGTATCTATTTCTGCATATAAGTCTTCTCTGATTAATTTGTAGTATCCATTACGCCTATATATACCAATCATTCTATCTAATTCTGCACTGATTAATTGTTTGCTATAGGGGCTGCCTTTTTTAATGTCACTTTCCCCCATTCTTTGTATGGCCAATTGTTGAAGGGTACTATCGTCTAATTGGTATCCAACAGAATCAATGCTAATATTTTTTCCTTGGTTAATGGTAATGGTGGCATTTACCCTTATTTGGTCTCCAATAG